>NZ_JBZFUM010000016.1:0-54580 GCF_058314535.1 Streptococcus sp. ELY_125
CCAGGATCAAACTCTCATTAAAGTTAATCTAACTCAGTCATTTCTGACTTATTTTCGTATTTTTGACAGGTTAATTCCTTAACCCGCACGCTTGGTTTCTTGTCTATTCAGTTCTCAAAGGTCTTTCCTGCCGTTAAAAGCAACTCTTATAGTCTACTATCTCATTTAGAAATTGTCAATACTTTTTTTAATATTTTTTAACTATAATTTTTACTGCCTTCTAGCCTTATTAGTGTACCATCATTTCCTGTATGCTGTCAATATGGCTTGAAAAAAATTAGAAAATTTTTCTAAAATGTTTTGCCAACCTTGGAAATAAATAACAAGCAAGTGAAGGCACCTGCTTGTACTTACTCTATCATTCCTCTAAGCCAGTTCTTTTGAAAATCTCATCCACACGCTTAGTATAATAGGCAGGATTGAAGATTTCGTCGATTTCTTCTTGGCTCAGGCGGGAAGTCACTTCTGGATCTGCTTCTAGCAGCGGTTTGAAGTCTATTTGATTATCCCAAGACTGCGCAGTCTTAGGCTGGACAAGGTCGTAAGCCTGCTCACGGGTCATGCCTTTTTCAATCAAGGCCAGCATGGCACGCTGGCTGAAGATAAGACCAAAGGTAGAGCCCATGTTGCGCTTCATGTTTTCTGGGAAGACCGTCAGGTTCTTGACGATATTGCCATAACGGTTGAGCATGTAGTCAATGAGAATAGTCGTATCAGGCGCGATAATACGCTCAGCTGAGGAGTGGGAAATGTCGCGTTCATGCCAGAGGGATACATTTTCATAGGCCGTCACCATGTGACCCCGGATGACACGCGCAAGGCCCGTCATGTTTTCTGAACCAATTGGGTTACGTTTATGAGGCATGGCTGAGCTTCCCTTTTGACCCTTGGCAAAGAATTCTTCCACTTCGCGCTGTTCTGATTTTTGCAGACCGCGGATTTCCGTCGCCATACGCTCGATTGAGGTCGCGATGCTGGCCAGCACTGCAAAGTATTCTGCATGCAGGTCACGCGGCAGCACTTGGGTTGAGATTTCCTGAGCACGAATGCCTAATTTATCACAAACATATTTTTCCACAAAAGGCGGAATATTGGCAAAGTTACCAACGGCACCTGAAATCTTACCAGCTTCCACACCAGCGGCAGCATGTTCAAAACGCTCAATATTACGTTTCATTTCGCTGTACCAAGTTGCGAGTTTGAGACCAAAAGTCGTTGGCTCCGCATGGACACCGTGGGTACGTCCCATCATGATCGTGAACTTGTGCTCCTTAGCCTTATCAGCGATGATAGCCAGGAAATTGTCCAAATCCTTGCGAATGATGGCATTAGCCTGCTTGTAGAGGTAGCCGTAAGCCGTGTCCACTACGTCTGTCGAGGTCAAGCCAAAGTGCACCCACTTGCGCTCCTCACCCAGCGTCTCAGACACCGCACGGGTAAAGGCCACCACATCGTGGCGCGTCTCCTGCTCAATCTCCAAAATGCGGTCGATATCAAAATCCGCCTTCTCACGAATCTTGGCCACATCTTCCTTAGGAATCTCACCCAACTCAGCCCATGCCTCATCAGCGAGGATTTCCACCTCCAACCAAGCACGGTACTTGTTTTCTTCACTCCAAATATTCGCCATCTCGGAGCGTGAATAACGGTCTAACATAATTTAAGATACCAAGGGCAACAAGAAAGCGACTGAATTTTAGGAAACCAACGATGGACGCTTGCGTCCGAGGCGGTTTATCTAAATTCCGAGCTTTCCGCCCGGGTTCAGTTTGACAATTCTGGTGCCCATCTCCTTTCATTTTTTACTGCTCTACTTTTTATAATAGCCGAAAGAGCAATTCTGCTATTTGAAATTCACTCAATTATATTTTTATGAACCAGTTTATATAATAGAAATCTATCTCATCAGTTGTTTCCTCACAGTTTGCTTATACACTTCTATATCATGATTACCTTTATGTCGATACGAATAATGGTATATAAACTTAAAATTTGTATCTGGACCCAACTCACTCTGTAACAATTGCTTATTTCTTTGTATAGATTTTTTAACTTCATCACCTAATGAAATAATCAATGGATTTTTAACACCAAGTTCTAGTAATTCTTGAATTAAATTGTTGATTTGAACTGATTCATAGTTACTATCTTTTCTTAATTTCTTGCCAACTTCTTGAGAATTACTATTTCGATACCCTCTTGGTTCCCCATCTTCATCATATTTTACTAAATCCGTTAAATAGGCTCCTAGAAAATTATTATCAACACAGATAGCTTTTAACTTGTCATCATTCTTTTGAACCCCTTCAACATGCTCGTGAAAGCTTTGAAAATTCATAACATAACTATCCAAATCATCTTCTGTTCTATCTGCAAAATTTAAAGCAAGAATTACTATATTAGGGTTCAAATTTAAACTATCTAGACTAGACTGGGAATCTATTTCATTTAAAGTATTAACAGCTGAGTCATAATTTCCTAACGATCTATTTTCCCAAACTGCCCAACTAGATACCTTACCTAGTTTTTCTTTATTCCTTAAAAAAGCATCTAACAACAACTTCTTCATTTCAAATACCCCTTTCTAGAAATCAATCCCCTCTCCAAACTCCCTCACTTCATCTGGCTCATCACTAAACACCATCACATTCCCCGTTTTGCCTGTTGTGTTCACCACAACAAACTCATTTTATTGAACAATATTTCTACGACTATCTTGCTACTAAACTAACATAAACGCAGCACATAGGCCTGAAAAAATATTAGCGCCTGCATGGATAATCCAACTTGGAATAATGGATCCTTGGCTCTTTTGTTCATTGATATATCCCATCCCATAAGCAATGACAAATGTGAACACTGTTATCATGATTGTAGAACCAATATCTACCGCTTTAAAAAATATGAGACCATGTACTAAAGCAAAACACAAGGACTGAATGCTATTAGCCAAGGGAAAGGCCAGTTTTTGCATAAGGCGTTTCAATAAGAATCCTCTAAAGAACAATTCTTCCGGCAAAGCGGTATTAAATATCCCATAAATGAGAATAGCGGGTAACACTTTAAAACCACCACCTCGAAAAACGGTTGTGGCCGTTGATGTTCCCTTTAAGCGGAATAAAACAAAAAGAGAAAGGAGCAAAAATAATACTGTCATCACCAGTAGGGGCACAAAGACTTGTTTAAAATCATGTTTACGGACTTTCCTAAAGCCTAGCCAGTCTAGAAAGGTAGCGTGTTTCCTGTCTATACCAAACCAATAAATAAATGGAATGATAGCAAATAATACTATTTCTAAAAAGCTGCTGATGACTTTTGAAATGAATAGTTCCATGTGTTAACCTCCTGATACCATTATACTATTTCAACATCTCTTATCCAGTCTTCAATAGAACCGATTGTTTCCATGTTTGTTCTCCAGTTAGGGTTTTAGCATCTCAGAATGTAAGTGACGAACGGTTAATTATAATATAAGATATTAAGAGCGTTAAGCGGACAGTCTAAGATTTTCTTATACAATCCACTACCTGTACTCTTTTCTATTTTTATAAATCAAGTAATATTGAAAAATCATTCCTCATCATTTTTAGCATCTCCGTTTTCATTCATATCACCAAAACCGTTTTGTAAGGGTAATTGTCTAAGTATAGAAGACATGTTTTGCAAAGCTTTGTCTACACCTGAGTCAATTTTGGGTACTTGAATATTCTTAAATGCATCTATCATTGATGTTAGTGCAATGTTTAAATTTGCATTATTAGCGTAAATTCTCTCCGTTGCTGGTCTTATAACTTCAGTTACTGCTTTCGATAAATTCACTATGTTAACCAATGTCCTTTGCTGCTTAGAAATGTCATTAAACAGTCTTCTAGTTGATTCAAAGTCCCAATTAGTAAGCATTTTATCCTTAAGAGCTTCTAATTCTGTACTTACATCAGATAGCAAAGAATCTATTTTTTGGTAACGTCTATAGCTTATCATATGAAAGTGCATAACATCATTTCTATACTCTCTGATTTTATCATAGTTATTTTTGAGTATATCCTTGCTACTATCAGTAGTAAAATTCAAAAAATACTTTTCCCAAATAGTAATTGGTAACGCAGAGTTTATTATTTTTTTCAAATCATGTTCATTTTTATTTTGAAAACTTTTAAAATGTTCAGATAAACTATCAATTTGGTTTAAATTTAATTCAAATATCAAAGTGTGAAGTTCGGCAATCTGCAGATTTTCCATATAGTTTATCGTATGAATTTTTGATAAATCTATTTTATCGTTAGTCTTTTCCTTGATAATTTTTATAACATTTTCATCTTCCAATGGAGACAAAGCCAGTACAAAAATTTTCCGTAAAGTTGATTCATATCTTTGAAATTTAGGATAAAGCCTTTGTGCAAAATAGCTAGATAAATCATTGGACAAAACTGAATATTTTAAATGATTTTTCCCTAAAAGCTCTTTAAACTTTGAAACAAAATTTTCAAAGTTTTTTGCCGATCCAAATTTATTCTTATTATATTCATAACTAAGTAAAATTTTGACAATTCCGCTCGATAATTGTTGTATCTGTATCACAAAGTCGGTCCCTTCAAAAGAAGATTTATACTTTTCCGAACGGTTAACCTTAATATACTTATCTCCAACTTTAACACTTCCATCAGGGATAATACCAATGACTTCAAAGCTAAGTAATAATTCATCAAGTTCAGTAATACTAATATTTTTCGTTAATAATTCAACCTCGAATTTCATATTTATTCTCTAAAAATCCACTCCTTCCCCAAACTCTCTCACACTATTCGGCTCATTACTAAACACCGTCACATGCCCCATTTTGCGGTTATGCTTGGCTTCTAGTTTACCATAAAGGTGGAGGTGGGCGCTAGGGTTGGCGCGAACATAGTCTTGCGCTGCTTCCATATGTTGGCCGAGGACATTGAGCATGACAGCCGGCGCATGCAGGTGAATGGCGGGCAGGGGTGCTCCAAGCACGCCTAGGATATGGGTGTCAAATTGCGAAAAGTCGCAGGCTTCGATGGAATAGTGCCCTGAGTTGTGAGGGCGCGGTGCGATTTCGTTGACGATGATGTCATCAGACGTCGCAAACATTTCCACGCAGAGGGTGCCTGAAAGTTTGAGTTTTTGGGCAATTTGCACGGCCATGCTCTTAGCCTTCTCAGCCAATTGATCAGAAATGCGAGCTGGAACAACGGTCTTTGAGAGGATATTGTTGCGGTGGATATTTTCCTGAACAGGGAAGACCGGCACGTCCCTACCATTGCCTGACACAATAACCGAGATTTCAAGGTCAAAGTTCACAAACTCTTCCAAGACACACTCGGCAGAGTTGGCTAATTGGCTAGCGGCAGCTAAATCGTCCTGTGATTTGATGACGACTTGACCATGGCCATCGTAACCGCCTGTGGCCGTTTTCAAGACATAAGTCTTGCCCAAATCCAAATTCTCCAAGTCCAGGCTGGAAGTCACGACCTTATAAGGAGCGACTGTCACACCAGCCTTGTTGGCGAGGAAGTCTTTTTCAAAGATACGGTTTTGCGAAATGCGCAGCAGGTCAGTCCCCTGCGGCAGCTGACCAGCCTTGATGACCGCGTCCAGTCCGTCGGCATCGACATTCTCAAACTCATAAGTGAGTACATCACAGCGCGCAGCCAGTTGACGCAAAGCGTCCACATCATCGTAAGGCGCCACAATCATCTCAGACACGCGCGAGGCAGGACAATCCCCTGTCGGATCCAGCGTCACTACCTTGTGCCCCATGTAAATAGCGGAAATGGCCATCATCTGACCCAGCTGGCCGCCGCCGATTATGCCAATGGTTTTAGTTGAGCTCATCCGTTGAAGCCTCCGCGATTTTTCCTTGTTCCTCTGCAAAATTTGCTAACGCTACTGCCAAGTCTTGGTCTTCAATCGAGAGAATTCGCAGGGCAGTCAGGGCAGCGTTGGTCGCTCCCGCTTCTCCAATGGCCATAGTTGCCACGGGTACGCCGCCCGGCATTTGCACGATAGAGTAAAGCGAATCAAGCCCTGAAAGGGCGCGTGATTTGACAGGCACACCGATAACAGGCAGCGTTGTTTTGGCTGCTACCATACCCGGCAAGTGCGCTGCACCGCCAGCACCGGCAATGATGACCTTGATGCCGCGGTCACGTGCTTCTTGAGCATGTTTGATCATGAGGTCTGGTGTGCGGTGGGCTGAGACGACTTTTTTCTCATAAGCCACACCGAATTTATCTAAAACTTCTGCTGTCTTTTGCATGGTGACCCAGTCGGATTTTGAGCCCATGATAATAGAAATAATTGGTTTCATAATAAGATACAAAGGGACGTTTCGGTTTACCGAAAATTTCCGTAGAAGTAAAATAATCCAGTGGATTATTTTAGCCTTGAGTCTTACAACCCAAATGCGAGAGGGAAAACTAACGACGACGCTTGCGTCTAGGCCGTTTTATCTTTTTTTCCTAGGAAATTAGTCCCGTGTTCAGTTAGACTAGCCAACTAAACTTTCCTTTCTTTAAGTTTAGGGATTTACTTATTCCTTTTCTTTTTTGATACTTTTCTCAAGTGTTGGGGACGGCAGGCAGTGTTAAGTCAGGTTGACGAATTCTTCACTCAACCGACTACGGTTATCCCTATCGGATATAACCTAAACACTGCACTAACTCAGTAGCGATTTATTATCGAAATCGCTACTTCGTGTCGCGAACCTGTGGTTTCATTCCTAAAATTTGAGCCGAAGTCTCAAAATTTCCGAGTGACAGAAAGTCTCGTTTAGGGCTCGCTTACGCTCGCCCTTCTTTTTTCTAGTCTTTAATGGCTTTACTCCCGATATCAGTACGGTAGAATAGCCCTTCCGTATTTTGTTCGGCAAGTTTCTTATAAATTTTGTCCTGCGCAGCTTTGACGCTGTCAGCTGTGGTGGCCAGCATATAGACACGGCCGCCGTTTGACAGCAGCGCTTTGCTATTTTCCGCAAACTTAGCCCCTGCATAGTAGGTGATAATGTCGCCGTCGGTCTTTTCTGGTAAAGCCACGCCTTTTTCGTAGGCCAGCGGATAGCCATCTGAAGCGACCACCACACCAAGGGTCACGCCCCCATCCAGCCAAGTGATCTCAGGCTCTTTACCAGCCAAAATGTCCGTGATATTCTGCGCGAAGTCAGAAGTCAGGCGCGGTAAAATAATCTGGGTCTCGGGATCGCCAAAACGGGAGTTGAACTCAATGACCTTAGGACCATCCTTGGTCAAGATAAGCCCCGCGTAAAGCACCCCAAGATAAGGACGCCCTTCCCTAATCATGCCATCAAGCACTGGCTTGACAATACTGTCAACCGACTGGTCAATTACGCTTTGCGGCAGGTGGGGAACTGGTGCATAGGCCCCCATCCCGCCTGTATTTGGCCCCTTGTCACCGTCACAAGCACGCTTGTGATCCTGCGCCGCAGGCATGACGTAGAACTTATCCCCATTGACAAAGGCAAAGAGCGAGAACTCCTCACCGTCCAGAAATTCTTCGATAACCACACACGCACCAGAATCGCCAAACTTATTGTCCAGCAGCATTTCATGCGCTGCTTCGACCGCTTGCTCCACGGTTTCAGCCACGACCACGCCCTTGCCCAGCGCCAAGCCGTCCGCCTTGACCACGATTGGAGCGCCCTGCTTTTCGATATAAGCCTTGGCTTTTTCAAAGTCGGTAAATGTGCCATAGGCTGCTGTCGGAACGCCGTATTTGACCATGATTTCTTTAGCAAAATCTTTCGACCACTCCAGCTCCGCTGCTAACTTAGTTGGGCCGAAAACTTTAAGCCCAGCTTGGTTAAAATCATCAACGATACCAGCTGCTAAGACATCATCAGGACCGATAAAGGTCCAAGCGATGTCATTTTCTTTAGCAAAATCAATCAAAGCAGAATGTTCGGAAATTCCGATATTAACCAAATCCAACCCATCAAGGGTCATGCCATCATTGCCGGACGCCACAAAGACCTGCTCAACCTGCGGAGACTCCAACAATTTCTTCGCAATCGCATGCTCGCGACCGCCAGAACCAACAACCAAAAGTTTCATAGCTAAGATACCAAGAGCGAACAGAAAAGCAGCAGAATTTTAGGGAATCAGCGCCTTGTGCCTGCACAAAAGCCGACTCGCACCTTAAGGCAACCGCATTTGCCAACTAAAGCTAAAACAGCTGTGACTCTAACCCCCCTGCTTTCTGCCCGAGTTCAATCCCTTTCATTTACGAATTATACAGAGATATTATAACATATTTGTTCGTAATATTTACCAGAGAGAAAAAATTTAAAAATCCGCATCTTGCGAATTTTTTATAACTATACCCCCCACTGAGCAAACTGCTCACCTTTAAAAAATTTTGCTAGCAAGATGTAACGGAACACACAACTTACTACCTCCGCAACTCAAATCTTTTTTATTCTTCCTCAGGGTAAGTCATGCTCCATTCTCGGCGCAACTGGGTCATGATGGTCATGACATCCTGTGTATAGTCCAGGTGCATGCTATCCTCGATACCTGCGACCGCTTTTTCCATATCGGCGACTTCGTAGGCCAGAGCCTGAGCGGTGTCTCCTACTTCGATCACTTCTTGATGGCCATCCTCGGTATAGGTGATGACTGCTTTTTGACCGCGCGGATACTCATAAATCTCGATATAGCCTTTATCATAAGCAATAGTTCCCCGTTTAGGCTGCTTAGCGTGGAGGCTGAGGGTAATAGTCGCCATCTCGCCTTGGTCATTGGTCAGAAGGATACCGACCTGTTCATCTACACCTGTCGGTGCCAGCTTAACCTGCGAAGCTATCTGGTTGGGGCTCGATGCCATAAACCAGCGAACAAAGGACAAAGCGTAGACGCCGATATCCAATAAGGCACCGCCCGCCAAATCGCGATTAAAGAAGCGATTGGTCATATCGTAGTCTTTATAGCTGCCAAAGTTCATCTGGATAAGCTTGAGTTCACCCAATTTCTCCGAATTCACAATCTCTGATAATTGGCGGTAAATAGGCATGTGGAAAATTGTCATAGCTTCTGCTAAGACAACATGATTGTCCTCAGCTAAGTGAATAGCTTCCGCTAATTCCTCAGAGTTGAGCGTAATGGACTTTTCGCAGAGCACATGCTTACCGTGTGCCAAAGCCTTGCGTAAAAAATTGATATGGGTATTGTGGGGTGTTGAGATATAAATGATATCAACGGCTGGATCTTCAAACACTTCATCAATCTTGCCATAGACTTTCTCAATCCCATATTTTTCAGCGAAGACCACGCCCTTTTCATAGGTTCGGTTAGCGACTGAGTAGAGTTTTCTGCCCTGAGTCTGCAAGGCCTGGGCTAATTCATTAGCAATGACACCCGTTCCTAAGGTTGCCCAATTGTACTGCTTGGTTCCTGTCATAATAGTCTCCTAACGCTGGTTCAATCATCTTATAAAATATCCGCCTTGTCGCATCAAAGAAGCGGTGATCTTAATAATTTCATTGTACAAGAGTAAACAAAGGTTGTAAAGAAAAAGGATAAATAGGAATTGGAAAGAACCAGCTAGACCTCCAAAATTTTAGGCCATAAAGCAAAAGAACGTCCCAACTGAGGCGTTCTTACTTATAGGATTACCCATCTGTAACTACTGTCCCGACCCCTTGCCGGATATAAGGGAGCTGGTCGAAAGAGGTAATCACTGCTGTTTTGGTAGATTCACCATAGACAAAGTCAATAGCTGCTTGGATTTTAGGAAGCATACTTCCTGCTGCAAACTGCTTCTGAGCAATGTAGGTCTTAAGCTCAGAAGCTGTGACGGCTTCCAAAGCCTTTTGCTGAGGTGTATTGTAGTTGATATAGACATTAGTTACGTTTGTCAGGATAATCAGCCGATCTGCCTTAATATTTTTCGCTAGCATCATAGCAGAAAAATCTTTATCAATAACGGCTTCGATTCCCTGATAAACACCTCTATCATAAATAACTGGAATGCCCCCACCACCTGAACAAATTGGAATAATACCGTCTGCAACAAGACTTTTGATAGCAGCATTTTCAATAATTTTCATTGGATAAGGCGATGGCACTACTCTGCGGTAACCGCGACCAGCATCTTCCTTAAAAACAGCACTTGTTTTAGACTTTTTCCTTTCAAGCACGGCTTCTTCTTTGCTGTAAAAAGGACCAATCGGTTTGCTGGGATTCTTAAAAGCAGGATCTTCTTTATCGACTAAAACTTGAGACACAGTGGCTACAACAGAACTGGAGTTGTTGCGTTGCTGTAACTCATTTTTCAGAGCATTTTGCAGCCAGTAACCGATACTCCCCTGAGTCATAGCAACGCAGGTATCAAGACCAAATGCTGGATTAATATCCGACTCACCAGCTCTTTGCTGATTAAGCAGATTGCCAACCTGCGGTCCATTCCCGTGGCAAATGACCACCTTTTCTCCTCTTTCAATAAAATCAGCAATAGACTTAGCAACAGTCTTGACTACCTTTTTTTGACCAGTATCAGTTGGATCCTTGTCCAAAATAGCGTTGCCACCTAGGGCGATGACATTAGTAGCCATAAGTCACCTCACTTATACACTGGGCTCCTGCTGAGTGATACAGTGAATGTTGCCTCCGCCATAAACGATTTCGACTGTGTTAACACCCACTACCTCCTTATCAGGGAAGAATGCCTGAACTTGCTCCAAGGCTAGATGATCATTTTCATCACCATACTGAGGAACGATAACACCCCCGTTAGTGATGAGGAAATTCATATAAGAAGCAATGCAGATATCACCATCCTCACGTGGGATAGTCCCTTCCACATAATCAATGGCAAAATCACCCTTGATGGTAATCGTATTAACTGGGCAACAAAGTTTATGAACCTTTAGCTGACGCCCCTTGGCATCAGTCATTTTACTTAGCCTTGCATAAGCGTCTTGAGCAGCCTCGTAAAAAGGACTGCTGACATCGTCCGTATAGATACAGGCAACTTCACCTGGGGCGATAAAGCAGGCCACATCATCAATATGACCATTAGTTTCCTCTGGATCAATACCGTCTTTGAGCCACAGAACTTTTTCACAATTAAGGTAATCACAAAGTTTTTTCTCAATCGCTGCACGAGTCAGCTGTGGATTACGTCCTTGACTGAGAAGGCACATTTCAGTTGTCAAGACAGTACCCTCACCGTCCACATGAAAAGAGCCTCCTTCTAGGATAAAATCTGATGTGCGATAGGAATCAGCCCCTTCAATCTCACATATTTTTTGCGCTACTAGATCGTCCTGATCCCAAGGGAAATAGAGACCATCTACCAATCCACCCCAGGCATTGAAGGCCCAGTCTACAGCTCTGCGCTGGCCTTGACCATCGATAACAAAAGTTGGTCCACAGTCCCGAACCCAAGCATCGTTGCTGGAAACCTCATAAACTGTGATCTCAGGAGGCAGCTGTCTGCGGCAATTCTGAAATTGCTGAGCAGAGACAAGCACATTCATATTTGTAAAACGACTGACAGCACGCGCAACATCCGCAAAAGCCTTTTGTGCTGGCTTGCCACCATTGCGCCAATTATCCGGACGTTCTGGCCAAATCATAAAAACCTTATCTTGCGGTGCATACTCAGCTGGCATATAAAATCCGTCTGCTTTGGGTGTCCTACCATTAATCCTTTTTGCCATGTTACCTTTCCTCCAAATTTCATTTATTGATATGCTTTAATTTAATAATGAACTCCCCAATAATAATACAAAGAAGAGATCCGATAGTAATTGGCAGCTGCTCTGTCAAGCTGGCCTTGTCAAAGGAGAGAGGCAGGGCTGTAAATATTAGTGAAATGGTAATTAAAACCATCGGCAAGACAACCAAAACTTTGAGCAAACCTGGTCCCCCACGAACCTCAAAGGGTCTATGGATGTCTGGATCAATCTGCCGCAATCTATAAAAGGCTGGAAAAACAGGCACGTAAGATAGCAAAAACATAACCAAATTAAGAGAAAAGAAAGCCCAAAATAAATCCTGATTAGGAAGAAAAGGAGCTGCTATGATAACCACGCTTGCTACTGCTCCATTCATAATAGCCGAGCCAACTGGCATTTTATTTTTTTGACTTCTAATCTTAAATACACTAGGTAAGTCTCCGTTTTCCGCTGCATAGCAGGCCGTATTGTTGACCCCTAATGACCAGGAAATCATATTGCCAAAAAGCGTTGTTAGAAAAAGCACTGCCATAAGAATAATAAACCATCCACCAGAAGAGCCTGTTAACAGTTTAAAGCTATCCATCATACCGCTGCTCGTTGAGATTTCTCTAACAGGGATTGCAACACCAATTCCAAAAGCTGAAAAGATATAAATCGCAGCAATCACTATCCCAGCCACGATAATTGACTGCGGAATCTGTTTTCTGGGATTTTCCATATCATTGGCAAAGGTGCAAATAACCTCAAACCCTAACAGATTAAAAATGATAACAGAAATGAAAGAGAGGCTCTTAAGATCAAAACTTGGCAAGAGTGACCTTAAGGTCACATCATTAGCCATTCCCTTTGTCAAAGCCGTATAAACACCAAGCAGTCCGACTAGGAGCGCTAAAATCATCTTAATCACTGCTGCACCATTTAATATCCAGATGCTGTCACTCACCGGATAAAAGCTAATCCAAACAATAATCCATGTAAAAACGAGCTCAATAACAACCTGCAGAGGCACAGAAAACGTAATGCCTGTAATTGTTGTCAAAAGTCCCGGCGTCATAACAGCTAAGGAAGCCAACCATAGGGGAAAATTAATCCAATAGTACCACGAGACTCGCGATCCCCAGCGATGTCCGTAAGCCTTGGTTACCCAATCGTAAATACCGCCATCTCCAATATAAGTTGTTCCTAGTTCTGACGAAATCAAGCCATAAGGGAGCAAGAAAGCAATGAGCAGAAACAGCCACCAGAAAAACTGAGAGTTCCCAATGGCAGCAACCGGCGCTGCTGCTTCGGCAACAAATACAACACAGATGACTGACAGTACCGCACTTATCAGGCTAAATTTTTTCTTTTGTTCTTCCATAATGACTGCCTCTCTTATGAACAAAAATATCTTGCTGAAGTAAGGAAAAGCTCTACTCAGCAACGGCTTTATGGTTACTGATTTTGAAGGAAGTCTTCTAAATCAGCCCTTGCCTCAGATTGAAGTCCCGCATCAAGCGGATGCCTATTTTCATAATCTCTCACAAGATAAACAAGCAGTCCTCTGATAGAGGTTAGGCGATTCTCTGCTTCATCAAAGCAAATGGAATGAGCACCGTCCATCACTTCATCTGTTACTTCTTCTCCCCGAGTTGCGGGCAGACAGTGCATAAATTTACACTGGCTACCTGCTTTTGCCATCATGTCGCTATCCACTTGATACTTAGGATAAAAAATTCGCATTCGCTCTTCTTCTGACAACTCAGCTTCATAAAGTCCGTACCAAACATCTGTATAGAGAAAATCAGCACCTTCAATAGCGTCTTCCTTATCTGTTACACTATATTTACCGCCAGAACCAGCACAGACAGCATCTAATTTTTCTTTATGTTTATCATTAAGCTGGAAACCTTGAGGACCAAAATGGACAAATTCCATTCCCATCTTAGTTGTCATCAAGCCTAATGAAAAGCAGACTTGCGTAGCATCTCCAACAAAAACAACCTTACAATCCTCCAGACTTTTACCAGCCGGTAGATGTTCTAGCATGGTACAAAGATCACCAAGTTCCTGTGTTGGATGATTATAATCCGACATCCCGTTGATAACAGGTATGTAAGCATAGCGCGCTAAATCAACAACACTTTGATGGCGCTCAACACGCGCCATTAGGATATCATCTAAACGTGACAGAACCCGACTAGTATCTTCGATGGTTTCATGGCCGCCTAACTGAATTTGTCCCGGCGCAAGATACTGTGCGTGACCGCCTAATTGCGTCATAGCTGTCTCAAAAGAAACCCGTGTCCGCGTAGAAGTTTGCTGAAAAATCATACCCAGCGTTTTATTTTTTAATAAGGGTGGATAATATCCCTGCTTGATACAGGCTTTGATTTTCAAGGACAACTCTGCCAAATTGAGCAACTCTTCCTTGCTGAAATCCTCTGTGGTAATATAATCTTTTTTTGCATCCATCATCGTGCTACCTCCTTTTAATCGTTAAGCTTAAACCTGATTTATTGTAAGACTCTTTGAGTATAAGCCGTTCCGCCTAAGTTGAAAATAATCTTCAAGCTGTAAACCTCTTATTTCTCTAAATTCCGCTAAGCTTGCATTTTAGCGTGGAGCATCTAAACTGAATAATGTAAAGTTTAGATAAGTTTAGTCCCTAGGTTGATATAAAAATGTAATCGTTTTATGCTACAATTAAGCCGATATAGCCATAGGAAGTAGAGGATATAGACTATGGAACTGATTTATCTTTACAGTGTCACCTTGCTTATCATTTATGCTAGTGCCTTCTCCTTATCTCTCCTAGCTTTTTTAATTGAAAAGAACCAAGTTCTGAAATCAATATTTGGAATCCTTGCTATCTTTTTTACCTGTTTTATCTTAAATAGCAGTATCATCTCTATGACAGAGCTAATTAGATCATTTACACAATTTTACAATCAAACATTCGTCGGACTGCCAACGTCAAAATTAGTCCTGTCTGCCATTATTAACTTTTGTCTGCTAAAGATTATTCTTCTCTTAAGTGATCAAAAATTTACGACAGCTTATTACTTACCCTTGATAGTGAACATTGTGTGGATGCTGGCAGCCACCTACCTTGTTCAATCCCCACTGCAGGTTTTTTTATTTTATCTCCCAAATCAGCTTTTCCTATTTTACTGTGGGTGTTTAGCCATTCTAAAATCTTCCCGCGCTCTGGGTCAGAACAAACCCTACGATTTCTACCTAAGAGGTATGGGGATCATTTGTCTAATTTTTGCAATTAGTATTACACTGGAAGACTTCATCGTTATTTTCTATATTGATCACTACTCATCCCTTAACCTAAAAATTCAAAACCGTAATTTTAATGAAGACCTCTTTTCAATAACCTATGCCATTATCCTTAGCTACTCCCTTTTAAAAAACCTGCGATTAAAGTTTAACAACCAAACAACAAATGTGGATCTAACGAAGGAGACAACCGCCGCCTTTAAAAATTTTTGCTGCAGTTATGATCTTACTGCTAGAGAAAGTGAAATTCTTCAGCTCCTTCTTAAACATAAGAATAACCAAGAGATTGCTGATACGCTTTATTTATCTGTAGGAACTGTTAAAACCCATACTCACAACATCTATATCAAACTGAATATCAACAAAAGAGAAGAATTATTCAATCTTTATCAAGAATATTCCGCAGCTTTTTAAACCAGTACCAAGAAAATGGCACTGTGAAACTTGTTTAATAAAATAGGCTAAATTCTTTAAGATATCCAATCCTTCCATAAAAATCATTCAACTTTTTGACGATCTGATTTTAAACCAAATACTTTTTCAAAAATAAAAAAGCCAGCAGTCACCACCGAATCGGTCGCCTGCTGGCTTTCTCAGTGCTATCGTTTTTCAAGAAGTTTCCGCTTTTTAAGCCTCCTTCTAAGCACTATTTTTATCTGTAAGTTTTTTACACTTGTAAAGATCAACCTACTGCAGTTTTTGTCCATTCACCAACTCATAGTAGCGGGCAATAGCTGAATGGTCATCTGAACCGTAGTCATGAGCTTTCAGCACTTGTAAAATTTCCATGGCTTGAGCTGTGAACGGCGTTGAGACATTGTAGGAATGCGAAGCATCCAAAGCGTTTTGCAAATCCTTGATATGCAAATCAATACGGAAACCTGGCGCAAAGTCACCGTCAAAGATTTTTTGTGATTTTTGATCCATGACGGTCGAGCCAGCAAGACCGCCTCGAATAGCTTCGTAAACCCGTGATGGATCGACGCCAGCCTTCTTAGCCAAAGAGTAAGCTTCTGACACCGCCGCAATATTGACTGCAACAATCATTTGGTTGGCCAACTTAGTCAAATTACCAGCACCAACTTCACCGACTAAAGTAACGCTGCTAGCCATGGCCTGCAGGACATCCTTATATTGTTCAAAAACTTTTTCGTCGCCGCCAACCATAACAGCAATAGTCCCGTCAATAGCCTTGGGTTCACCGCCAGATACAGGAGCATCCAAGAAGGAAACAGACTGCTCCTTCAATTTATCATGAAATTCTTTACTAGCTACCGGTGAAATAGAACTCATATCAATAACTGCTTGACCGGCACTCAAGCCCTCAGCAATCCCATTTTCGTCAAATAGGGCTGCTTTGACGTGCGGTGAATTGGGCAGCATAGTGATCACAAGGTCACCTTTTTGAGCAGCATCCTTACCGCTTTCTGCAGCATGTCCGCCGGCTGCCACCAAAGCATCAACACTCGCTTGATTAAAATCGAAACCATAGACTTCATGACCAGCTTTTACTAGATTGATAGCCATTGGTTTTCCCATAATACCTAATCCGACAAATCCGATTTTCATCTTTAATACATCCCTTCTAAATTCTTACCTTACATTGTAGCAGACCTTTATTTCAAGATAAATAGTCCATGGACTACAATTATAAGGTGTTATCATCAATTATTTGGTCAATGTACCAAATAAACTGATAAGATTGCGACTGGCTGAAGCGACTAAATTCCTCGTATCAGCCATAGCTTCTTCCAAGCTCATTGGCCGATTAACGACATCAAAGACACCTGCTATACCCTGACGGTAAACTTCATCCAAGTCTAAAGAACGGCTACCAACAATAGCTACCGTAGGCACACGGTATTTTTGAGCGATGGCAGCAATGCCAATAGGAGCCTTACCATTGATGGACTGGCCGTCCATACGTCCTTCGCCAGTGATAACTAAGTCCGCCTGCTTGATATCTTCTTCAATATGAATCATCTGCAGAATCTTATCAATACCGCGCTCTGGTTTCCCATCTAAGAAAGCCATCAGACCGGCTCCAAGCCCGCCTGCAGCCCCTGCTCCCGGGATATCCTTAATATCCTTTTGCAAGTTTTTCTTAATGACCTCAGCAAAATTGGCAAGACCTTCATCTAAAACAGTAATTAGGTCAGCAGTGGCACCTTTTTGCGGTCCATAAATCGCTGTTGCACCGTTATCACCGCAAAGCGGATTGGTCACATCAGATAGAATATGTAATTCTACCGAGCGACAGCTATCCCTTATAGCAGAAGCATCCAAGTCAGCTATTTCCCCTAAATTTTCAACAGTCGCTGCTAGTTCTTGTTGGTGGCTATCAAAGAATCTGACACCCAACGCTGATGCCATGCCCAAGCCACCGTCATTAGTCGCTGAACCACCGATGCCGATGTAAATACGTTCTACACCATGCTCCAGAGCATCTTTTATGAGCTGCCCGGTACCATAGGTAGAAGCTTGCATCACATTTAAGGACTCAGGCGCAATCAAGGTAATACCAGAAGCTGATGCCATCTCCAAGACAGCCGTTTTTCCATCGTCAATAATAGCATAGGAAGCATTGACAGGGGTACCAAGCGGACCTTGCACACAAACCGTAACCCTCTCACCGTGATTAACATCAAGAATAGCATCAACCGTTCCTTCTCCGCCATCCGCGATCGCAAAAATCTTCGTCTCATAATCAGGATATAGGCTGCGGATACCTTCAGAAATATAGGTTCCAACTTCTTTAGAACTGGCACTGCCCTTAAAAGAGTCCGATGCAATGACAATCCTTTTCCCCATACAGATACCTCCTGCTAATATTATTTATTCAGGTGGAAGAAAACCACCTTGGCGCATTTCTTCTTTCATTTTTTCTAGGACAGGGCCTACTGTTGCTTCTGTCGGCAAAATTGATTTACCGACATCCATTCCCATCAGATTAGCCATATCCTTAGTAGCAGCTGGGAAGCTTGCTGCATCTTGAGATAGGCGAATAGGATTGAGCTTAAACTGAGCTTCTAAGGACCTAGCAAAGTCCCCGGCAACATAGTAATCATAAATACTGCTGACCAAGTGAGTGTACATATTGGCTGTGGAGCAAACACTGCCAACCGCACCTACACAGAGACCTGGAAAAACAACCGTATCTTTGCCTGTCAGTACTCGGAAATTGACATCCTGAGTCTGACGGACCAGTTCACTGCAAAAGGTGATATCTCCGCTTGATTCCTTGATACCGATAATGTTGGACACATCGTGAGCCAAACGGACAATAATATCCAGCGGAACAGAATAGCCAGAGCGACCAGGATTATTGTAAATCAGCACAGCCGTATCAGGAACACTGTCCGCAATAGCCTTAAAATGGTGGTATAAAGCTTCTGGTGTCGGCTTAATAAACATCGGATTCAAAATGGATACAGCAGCAATGTCCCTTTTTGCAGCTTCTTGAGCAAGCTCAATGCACTTGCGAGTACGGATAGCACCGATACCAAAATAAACGGGAACACGGCCAGCAGCTTCTTCCAGCATCACATCAAGGGCATGGAACATCTCAGACGGTTCAAACATGTAAAATTCTGAATTACTACCAAAAGCCAAAATTCCGTGTACCCCATTGTCAATGACGTGATTAACAATCTTTCTTAATTTGACGTCATCAATATTTTCATCGTCGTCCACTGGTGTAATAATTGGGACGATAATACCTTTTACATCTTCTTTATCAAACACTGAGATTATCTCCTATCTTACTAAACTTGGCTTTTTATTGTCAAACGTCCAATCTGGAATCAAATATTGCATGGCCAGAGCATCATCACGCGCGCCAAGATTCTTATCAAGGTAGAGCTGATGGGCTTTTTTGATGGCAGCCAGATCAGGTTTGATACCTAAACCAACAGAATCTTTGGCAATATGGATAAGACCATCCCTAATCACATGAGGATTCTCTGACAGAGCTTGGCCATCCTGCCATATATAATGCGTGTCACAAGCATTGATATCGCCTGGTGCTGCTGCAGCCGCATGGGCTACCATGGCCAAGGAAATATCGAAGTGGTTGTTGGAATGAACGCCCCAAGTCATGCCAAAATCATGGCACATCTGAGCGACACGGACAGAGCCCTGCATGGTCCAGAAATGCGGATCAGCAAGCGGAATCGTTACAGAATGCAAAGCAACAGAATGCTGCATTTGCCGCCAGTCTGTCGCAACCATATTAGTTGCCGTCGGAATTCCAGTAGCTTTGACAAATTCGGCCATGACTTCACGGCCACTAAAGCCATCTTCTGCCCCACAAGGGTCTTCGATATAAGCAGCAATGCCTTTTAAATCTTTACCGATTTCAATGGCCTCTTTCAAGGACCAAGCACCGTTTGGATCAAGAGTGATACGGGCATTTGGAAATTCTTTTTTCAAAGCTTTAATAGCCTTAGCTTCTTCCTTGCCCTCCAGAACTCCGCCTTTAAGTTTAAAATCCTTAAAGCCATAGCGCTTGTAGGCAGCCTTGGCTAAATCAACAATAGCTTCCGGTGTCATAGCTTCCTTGCGACGCAGGCGACCCCAGTCATCGGAATCGTCATCTCCTTGTAGATAAGGAAGATCGGTTTTATTAGGATCAGCAACATAGAAGAGATAACCCAAGAAAGGCACATCTTCACGAACTTGTCCATCTCCTAAAAGAGCAGCCACTGGTACTTGAAGATGCTGACCCAAAAGGTCAAGCAAAGGCGTTTCTACTGCTGTTTGAACGTGAACAGTTGTCCGGAGATCAAACGTTTGGAGGCCTCGGCCGCCTGAGTCAAGCTGGCCAAATTGCTGACCAATTTCTTTGACAATATTTTTGTACTCTCCGATGCTGCGTCCGACAACTAAGTCTTTAGCCTTTTCTAAAGTATCTGTAATTTTCTGGCCGCCCGGAACCTCACCGACACCCAGATTCCCTGAGCTGTCTTCTAAGACGACCACATTGCGCGTGAAATAGGGACCGTGAGCTCCGCTTAAATTTAATAGCATAGAATCATATCCAGCAACCGGGTAAACATCCATTTTAACAACTGTAGGCACTGACATTTTTTATCCTCCGAAATCATCTTTTTTCATTTATTTTTTATTGAAATACTTGGGCATCGACTTGTAAGTCCGGTAGAACATCCTTATTGAGCGTAAGTCCCAGACCCAGACGTGTCGGTACTTTCATCTTGCCATCTACCAATTCTACTTTTTCTTCAAAAAGACCAACCGTTTCAAACCATTCAAAATGTTCTACCCAAGCATCGCCGCTGTAGCAAGCTGTTAGTGGCAGATGGAGCTCCATGCTGTAGTGCGGCGCCAAGACTAAATGATTTTCTTCAGCCCGCTGGAGCACCTTTTGAAACTGCGTGATGCCGCCGATCCGCGGTGCATCAAGCTGACAAACATCAAAAGCCCGTTTATCAAAGAAAGGAAGGCCTTCTTCGTAACTGGTCAGCATTTCTCCTGTTGCAATCGGTGTCCCCAGAGCTTGTGATAGACGCAGGTGCCCTTCAACATCATGGCAGGTCACAGGTTCTTCAAACCAAACCAGATTGTACTCGTCAAAATACTTACCAGCCTTAAGGGCCGTTGAGACATCCCACTGCTGATTAGCATCAATCATAATCGGAACATCATCACCCAGCGCCTTTCTCAAAGCAGCCACACGTTTGACATCATCTTTGTAGTCGGGCTGACCGACCTTGATCTTTACACCGCCGACACCTTGTTCCAATACCGTATTGGCATGGGCAATCACTTCGTCAATCGTGTCCTGCAGAAAGCCGCCGGTTGTGTTGTAGCAAGGAACATATTCTTTATGTTGCCCCAAAAGCTTACTCAGCGGTAAGCCGGCACGCTTAGCCTTAATATCCCACAGAGCGATATCAAAAGGCGTGATTCCCTGCACAGCAACACCAGTATTGCCGATGGAAATACTAGACCACAATAATTTATTCCATAAGCGGCTGATATCGTTAGGATCCTGTCCTAATAGCAAGGGTGCATATTCCTTCGATAGAGCATACTGAGCCGGGCCGCCGTTTCGTTTGCAGTAGGTGTAGCCCATTCCCGTGTAGCCGCCTTCCGTCTCAATCAGAGCCGCTGTAATCATGACTTCTTTTAGGGGTGTCTGCTTACCTTGGATAACCTTGGCATCACTGACAGGCTTTTTGAGCGGAACGCGTATCAACTTTACTTCAACTTTTGTAATCTTATCTATCATACAATCGAACCTCCATATAATCAGTGACAGAAGACCGGCCGATTAGGATCGAACTGCCAGCCCTCTTCTAGATACTGCATGGCAATGGTATCATCACGATCTTTAAATGCCATTTGATGGTAAAGTTCATTTTGCTTCCCTAATTTATCCAAATCAATCTCAACACCTAAGCCGGGTTTATCCGGAAGCTTGATTTTCCCATCAATAAAGCTGAGCGGTTCTTTGAGCAAGGACTCACCATCCTGCCAGATCCAGTGTGTATCAACCGGAGCAATCTTGCCTGGAGCTGCAGCTGCAACCTGTACAAAGGTCGCAAGTGTAATGTCAAAATGATTATTGGAATGCGAGCCCCAAGTTAGACCCCACTCATTCAAAAGATAGGCCATACGAACACTGCCATTTAGAGTCCAAAAATGCGGGTCGGCTAAAACAATATTGACGCTGCGCAGAGCCGCAGCATGGTGAAATTGCCGCCAGTTGGTCGCAATCATATTGGTCGCCACAGGAATTCCCGTGGCATCGCGATATTCTGCCATGATTTCACGGCTGGAGAGGCCCTGTTCCGGACCGCAAGGATCCTCAATATAAGTCAGCACATTTTTACGGTCTTGTGTCAGAGTAACCGCTTCTTCCAGCGTCCAAGCTCCATTTGGATCAATGTTAATGCGAGCATCTGGGAAGGCTGCCTTCAAAGCGTCAACAGCCTGCATCTCTTCTTCGCCAGATAAAACGCCGCCTTTTAGTTTAAAATTGTTAAAACCATATTTGTCTTTGAGCACACGCGCCTGTTTGACAATCGCCTCAGGCGCCATCATTTCGGTTCGGCGCAGCGACTCCCAGCTGTCGCCGCCTTCACCCTTTTCATAGGGTAAATCAATCTTAGAAGAATCCGCCGAGTAAAAGAGATAACCTAAAAACTCAACCTCATCACGTTGAATACCGCCTTCGCCCAAAAGAGCAGCAACAGGCAGCTCTAAGAATTTCCCCAGCAAATCCAGCATGGCGCATTCAATAGCAGCTTCAGATTGAACCACAAATTTTAAATTTGAGATGTTGAGCTGCTGCAGACCCTCACCAGTATCTTGTACAGCCCTTTCACGGCTCCTGCGGATATTGGTCAGAACCTTACGGTACTCACTGACACGTTCACCAAGAACAAAGGGCTTATAGCTCTCAAGTTGCTTGGTGATATGCTCTCCGCCGTGTATTTCTCCGATACCAAGATTACCGCTATCGTCTTTTAAAACAACAATATTTCTTGTAAAGTAAGGAGCGTGACAGCCGCTTAACGTTAGCAAGGGACTGTCATGACCAGCAACAGGATAAACAGCCATTTCAATGACTTTCGGTGCTTTACCCATATTTTTCTCCTTTATTTAAGATACAAAGGCGTAAGCGACACATAGCAAAATAGGAAAGCTGACGAAGATGCCTAGCATCTAGGAAGTCTTTATCTTTTTGCACAGTGTCGTAGCCGTGTTCAGTTACCAAGATACAAAGAGCGTTAGCGAACAAGGGCAAAATAGGAGATTCGACGAAGCGCCACAGGACGCTAGGGGAAGCTATCTTTTTGACACAGCTCGCAGCTCGTGTTCAGTTATTTAAGATACTAAGGGCATTAAGAAAGCGAGAAGAAAATAGGAGGCTTGAGGCCATGCGCTTTACGCATAAGGCAGGCTATCTTTTTCTCAACGCTTTTAGCCCGTGTTCAGTTACTAAGATATGGCAGAGGATTGTTATCTAAGTGCTTTCCACTTGATAACAAACGCCAATCAACAGGAGTTCATTGGTTCTAAAGCATCTAATGAACTGTGCAGGGGGTAATACTTCTTGGCATAGCCAACAAGTCTTTACTCCCAACCATTGCATCAAACTGCTATATCTTAAATAGTTAAATGAAGCAGGACTTTTTGTCCCAGCCTCCTTATATAAACTAGATAGAGTAGCCTAAGCTGTAAACACTCAGACGGCAACAGCTACAGTTTTTCATAGTTGCTTCTAGCTCGCAACTGAGAATTGATTTTTAAACAACACCAAATGAAGCGACGATAGCAATGAAAACTGAATTCAGCAGAGGGAAAGCTGCTCCCAGCCAGAATTCATGATAGTAGCCTTCTTTATGAGTTAAGTGAGTATAGTTGAGACGGTTGATAACCGAACCGTTGTGTGGTAGAGAGTCCAGACCGTAACAAGAGATATTAACCATACGGTGCAAAACATCTGCACTGATACCCTGCTTCAAAAAACGCGGTGCAAAAACATTGAGCGAAATGGCTTCACCACCCGAAGCAGAACCTGTAATACCAGCAATTAAGTTCGTCGCAATCGCTAATTGAATCAGCGGTGGCCCTGGAATTTTGTCCAAGTTATTAACCAGATAATCAAAGCCTGGTGCCGCAGCAACAATACCACCGAAACCAACAACAGAGGCAACATTCATGATAGACTTCATCGTTGAGTTAACACCATCAGCCATGGTATTTTTAAAGTTAGCAAATTTATTATAGTAGAGAGTAAAGCAAGCCAAGCAGCCAAGAGTCAAAGAAAGGTAAGGAGGAACATTAAAAACATTCATAGCGACAATCAGAACAATAGAGGGCACAAGTGCTTTGATAAAATCTAGCGTTGTCGTCTTTTTATCCATAGCCTTTAAGGCTAAAATTTGCGAAGCTTCTTCCATTTTATGCCCAGTCTTTTCGAAACCTTCTCCGCGCTTTTCATTACGTTTGAGCATCCACCAAATGTACCAAGCCCCAAAGATGATGGATACGCCAGCTGCGATAACCCCAAGAACAGGAGCCGCCGTTGGTTTGGTTCCTAATGTCTCCATCGGAATCAGATTCTGGATAGCCGGTGAACCTGGCAGGATAGCTGTCCACATAGAACCACCATAAACCGCAACAGCAATAATGAAATGCCAGGGAATGTCCAACTCTTTAAAAATCCGAAAACAGATGGGAGCAATCGTAAAGATAACAACAAAACCACTGACTCCACCAAATGACAGAATAGCTGTAATGAGGGAAAGTCCCATCAAAACCCAAAATTTAGCATTTTTAGTTCCCATTTTTAGAGACCATTCTGCGATTTTATTAGCAATATCTTGAGCCGCTCCACAATCTCCAAGCATAGAACCAAGAATGGTTGCCGGCAAGAAAATTAAAAAGTTATCTTTTGCAAAATCAGCAAAAGCTGATGCATAGTCGTTAGTCAGACTTTCTGTCACCGGCAGACCTGATAAAAGAATGACAACAAGAGAGGCAACTGGCCCTAAAATTAAAATAGGAAACTGCTTATAAGAACCCCAAATCAAAAAGGCTAAGGCAACCAGAACACCTAACAAGCTAATTAGTCCACTGTCCATAATCGTACTCCTTTAGCATTAAAATTGAACATCGAGAAAACCATTAACAGCAACAAAACACTCTCCCATGATCTGCCCCGTAATATCATTCTCAATCAGCGATGCTTAAGAGTAAACGCTACTGACCCGGTACAGAACGATAGCAGGCTTACTCTCAGATTCGATGGCTCCATGGTACCACATTCTCCTTTTTATGTTCAACGTTTCACAAACTATAGTTTGCTAGGCAGTTTCCCCTAATTTTTTAGTCTCTGTAACAAATTAATTTTTCTAACTGCTTATACTATTTAAGATTTATAGGGTATCCGTTTAGATAGCATAAATGGGAAGTTGTAGGATTTTTCCGCATAATATAAGCAATATCTAGACTTAGCAAGCAAGAAACAAAATAGGCTGCAATAGACTCTTCCTAAAAATTAATCATAGTCCGTTTTTATTACAAAAACTAATGCTAAAAGTAGTATAATGACTCTAGTACCTGAGGGAGGAAAAACATTTATGATTGAGGCTAGTGTCGTTCAGGATATCCTGACTCGTATGAAGGAAATCATCAATCAAGAATTGAACTTCTTTTCGACTGAAGGCGTCATTATTGCCAGCACCGATCCCAACCGCATCGGCCAAGTCAATCACGAAGGAGCGCAGTTTGCTCTCGATAAAAATCAGCCTATCGTTATTGAATTCGATAACCAGTACGAGGGAGCCAAACAAGGGATTAACCTGCCAGTTGACATTGATAACCAAATCGTTGGTGTTATCGGTATTACCGGCAAAAAAGAGGAGGTCTCTCAGTATGGGCAAATTATTAAAGAGATGACCAAAATCCTCATCTTGAATAATGCTGCTCGAGAACTTGTTTATAACCGGCGCAATGTCCACCGAAACATTATTGATTATATTCAAAATGATGATCAGAGCGATGCTTTTTCTGTTGAAATGCTCTACGGTATCAATCTGTCGTCTAAAAAATATACTGCTATCGTCGGTTTACCCAACGGCAGTCTGACTGAACAGTATTTTGATGACATCTCTAATGTTTATCTAGATTTAGAACTCTTATTAGGAGATGAAGATGCTATCTTTGAAGTTAGGGGAAATATGATTCTAGTGCTCTTGCGGCTCAAAGAGCCTTCAGCTGCCTCCAAAATTATTAAAAAAATAGAGAGTGTCATTAAAAAGAAGTACAAGATATCTCTATTATTTGGTGTCGGCATGCCTGGTCAAGGAAAAGAGGAGTTAAATCGGAGCATCAGCCAGGCCAAAACCGCCCTAGGCTGGAATAAAACGTTTTACCAAAAACGAGAGCTCTTATTCACCGATATGGAGTATGGACTAGTGCTACACAATATTGCTGATATCCATAAAAGGTATTTCTTAGATAAGATTTTTGCCCACCTCTCTCAAAAAGAAATAGAGGACATGATACCCCTTTTAGATACCTACGAGACTTGTAACGGCAGCATTAAAAAATGTGCTGTAAAGTTATTTATCCACAAAAACACGGTCCAGTATAAGCTCAATAAAATTACCGAGAAAACCGGCCATGACCCAAGAAAGCTTTCAGATTTTTTCATCCTAAAGCTAGCTTCTATTCTCTACAAAATGCAAAAATAAGCCAACTCATCCAAGACAGGAGCCGTCCTCAATCAAATTCCACAGTATTTATGGAGGTCTACTATGAATGATTTACTACTACAGCCTGCCCTAGGAATCGGAACATGGTTTTTAGGAGAAAAGGCTGCTGCTGAAAAAGAAGAACTAGCCGCCTTACAGTATGCCCTAGATAAGGGAGTGACCATTATTGATACAGCAGAAATGTATGGTAACGGTAAGGCCGAGAGGTTGGTTGGTAAGGCTATTCAGCCTTTCGATCGCGATAAGCTCTACCTAATTTCCAAAGTACTGCCCTCAAATGCTAACAAAAAGCATATGGAGATCAGTCTCGATGCTTCACTTAAAGCCCTACAAACAGATTATTTAGATCTTTACCTCTACCACTGGCGTGGAGGAACTCCACTTTCTGAAACGATATCAGAGTTAGAGCGTTTAAAAAGCAAAGGAAAAATCAAAGCTTGGGGAGTCTCTAATTTCGACCTAGAAGATATGCAAGAACTCTTAGCTTTGCCGGCAGGCAGTCATTGCCAAGCTAATGAAGTCTTATACCACCTAGGCTCCCGCGGTATCGAATACTGTTTGAAACCCTTTCAAGATCAGCATCATATTCCTACGATTGCTTACTGTCCTCTAGCCCAAGCAGGATCCTTGCAAAGAAAATTACTCCACGATAAAGGTCTCTCTGATATTGCCCAAGCATTAAATATCAATATTTACCAACTTTTACTGGCTTTCACTTTGGCCCAGCCCAATATGATCTCAATTCCCCGAACTGGGCAAGTGACACACATGAAAGAACTTATCGCTGCCCAAGACATCAAGCTTACTCCTGACATTATGGAACAACTTAACAAACTGTTCCCAGCGCCTCGGCACCGAGTTCCTCTGGACATTGAATAAAATCTGGCTTTAGACCTGTATACAAAAAAGCACCTAGCTATGAATGCAGTTAGGTGCTTTCTTATCTTAAATCACTAATTAGTTATTGAATGATACGTGGACATGATCGTAGTGGTTCGCTGTAGCATCACCGCGGTCTGGCATGTCGTTCCAAGTGTAAGCTGGACCGTAGATATTGTCAGTCGGAGCATAGAATTTTTGCTGATAAATCACGTAAGAGATATTATTAGCTTCCATGTTTGAAGTTGCGTAATCAGCAACTTCTTGACCGAGTTGAGTATTGTCATAGGTCATAACATCAACAGCGTTACCTGTTCCGTGGTCGCCCGAGTCACCTGGACGAACACCGCCGATATCAGTAGCTCCGTAACGGTTGGCAACATCATTAGCGAAAGCTGCTGCAGATGGCTGAAGACCTGTAGTATCGACGGTCGCACCAGTTCCTTGAGCTGCTTCCGATGTCGCTGTTGGCTGTACTTCTTCTTGTACTGGAGCAGCAGCCTCTGGAGCCGCCTCAGCAGCTGGAGCCTCTGATTGTGCTGGAGCTTCCGAAGCGACAACTTCTGCTTGGCTAGCTTCTGACACAGGAGCTGCCTCAGCTGTTGAAGCTTGCTCAGCTGCCTGACTGGCTGTTTGTTCAGCATTAGTATCAGCTGCTTCTGTCGCTGCTGGAGGAACTGCCGCTTCTGACTGCACCGGAGCTGGCGCTTCTGCTACTTCAGAAGATTGGGTTGCTTCTGATGACTGAGCTGCTGGATATTCCGCAGGTACTTCAGTGTTCACCGCCGGTGTCTCACTTGAGGCTGGTGTCTCAACTTCATCTAAAGAAGTCGTTGTATCACCAACAGTCACTTCATTGGTCGAAAGATTGACAGAAGCAGACTGACCTGCATTTGCACTGTCACCCGCACCCTCAATCGTAACACCTGTTGCATTGTGCTGAGCGTCATAAGTCGTTGTAATAGTCGTTCCTGGATAAATCAAGTCGATGTTAGCAATTTGGTTAACCTTAGCTAACACATTGACATCTACACCCATAGCTTGCGCGATGGTGCTGAGTGTATCACCAGTTTTAACAGTATAAGTGCTAGTATCTCCTTGATTGACAAGATCCATTTTAACTTCTTCAACTGAGCGAGGAGCCCAGTTTTGGTTTGCCAAAGCTTCTTCAGCCTTAACATTAACAGCTGCAAAAAGCGATAGAGCAACAGTTGAGGCTAATAGCATTTTTTTGTTGAGTTTCATGTTATAAGTCCCTTTCTTTCTACCCAGTCAATCAACCGAGTTTTATTGGAGAGGTTCGCTATTCAAAGGAGCGAATACACCTAATCATTTTTAGTACGCTATCTATCCTATCACAGATTTTCAAAAAATCCACCTCAACGGCTCGCCTTAACAAAAGTATATTATAGCTGTAACATTTGACTTATTTGTAATACCCTACTAATTAGTAATTTTAAAAAACAAACTGCCTAAATAGCTATCTATCAATAATGTGCCAGAGGCTGGGCAAAACTCGTCCAGTATTCCTCTTTTAGAATAAGCTCTTGACGCAGTTGTTGGGATAAGGCTAGTCAGGTAAGCCAAGAAGTCTTATCCCTGCACAGTTCGTTAGAGAGTGGGACAGAAGTTAATTTTTTATATAAATCGACTTCATCGTCCTACCTCCATTTTGGATATAGGAATCTGCCGCGAGAAATAAACTAACTAGAACTTAAAAAACTGGCTCCTGTTCAATACAGAAGCTCAGTCCTCCTCTTAAAATACATCATCCAACTTTTGAAGTGAAGCCTAATGCCCTTGGTATAACTTTTCAATTAATGTTCCCGTCAAACTCCCGATCCCATAAATTTATAAAAAGGAGTCAACAGCTGAAATAGGGAATATATTCAATTCCAATAGCGAACAGCAGCTATTGACTTTTTAAACACCAATCATTTTATGAAGTCATCACAAATATAGCTTTCTTCTGGCAAGATTGGATAGCTTACATTATACTTTTCTTTAATTAATTTACAGTAGCCATTTATACCGACAGAGTATTCTTGGTAGATTTTTTCATCAGCGATAGTTGTATAATAAATTTTTAATAGCTGGGGAACGTGGGTAAAAATCGCTGACGCTCCCCTACTGCCATTTAACAAGAACTTAAAAATCGCCTCTTGATGTTCTCTTGATACAACATAAATCCTTTGACTGTCGCTTAATTTTGGAATAAGAGCGTAGCTTCCTTGATTTCCAAATTGGATTTGAAGATCAAATACAGGACGACTGTTTTGAATTTCAACTGACAAAATTTTGTCTTTTTTGTCTTTTGCAGCATAGAACTCTTTAAAATTCTGTGTTGTCAGCTTTTTGGTATTTGTATTACGATTGGTTAACCCAAACCAATATTTATCATGATAATAAATAGAGCAGCCTGATTTAATAGTTTGATAATCATACTCTAAAAATAGTTTTGGGCGTTGCCTTTTGAGATTCTTTTCATTTTCTAAATAAAGCTGAAAATGAATAACAACTAGTGAGATGACAATACCAGTCATTGCTCCATAAAAGCTCAACCAATCACCTAAATTAGTATCTAACAAACTAGAAATAGAAGATAAAATAAATGAAAATATCGGCCCAGAAATAACAACCAATACAATAAGCAAGACTAAAACTTTCCTATTTTCCTTAAAATACTTCAACATAACTAATCCTTTTTAAAAAGAGGCTGGGACAGACACATCGATAGTATTACTACCAATTGTATCTGTCCCGCTCATCATTTTTCTCTATCAATGCCTAAAATGTCTCACCCCTGTAAACACCATAGCGATACCGTATCTATCCGCCGCTTCAATGACTTCTTGGTCGCGGACAGAACCACCTGGCTGGATGATCGCCTTGATGCCTGCAGCTGCAATTTCTTCAACGTTATCGGCAAAGGGGAAGAATGCATCGCTGGCAAGAACTGCCCCATCAAGACGGTCTGATGCCTGTTCCAGAGCAATCTTAACCGCACCAACTCGGTTAGTCTGACCTGGGCCAACGCCAAGAGTCATGTGGTCGTTGGCAATCAAGATACCATTTGATTTGACATACTTGATGGCCTTCCAAGCAAACTCAAGGGCTGTTTGCTCACGGTCATCAGGCTGACGTTTGGTGACAGCTTTCCAGTCAGCTGGATTTTCCTTGACCACATCTTGATTTTGGACAAGGAGACCGCCAACCACACCGGTGTATTCTGCTTCAATTTCACTGGCTTCTTGCGCATCAAATGGTAACTCCAAGATACGCAAGTTTTTCTTTTTAGTTCTAAGAATCTTAAGCGCTTCATCTGAATAAGACGGTGCAATGATGATTTCTAAGAAGATGCTATGCATTTTTTCAGCAGTAGCCGCATCCACCTCACGATTAAGCACAACAATACCACCGAAAATAGAAACTGGATCAGCTGCGTAAGCATTGTCCCAAGCGCCTTCAATCGTGTCAGCCTGACCGATACCGCAAGGGTTCATGTGCTTGAGGGCAACAACCGTCGGACGATCAGTAAAATCACGAATAATACGAATAGCTGCATCAGCGTCACGGATGTTGTTGAATGAGAGTTCTTTACCGTTGAGCTGTTTGGCTGAGGCAATGGAATACTCGGTCGGAATGGCCGATCGATAGAAATCCGCATCCTGCTGTGGGTTCTCACCATAGCGCATAGGCTGTTTAAGATCGTAGGTGATGGTTAATTTTTCAGGCTTGGTCTCACCCACTTGCGCTGTGAAATAATCGGCAATAAGTGCGTCGTAAGCCGCTGTATGGCGGTAAACCTTAGCAGCCAAGCGCTGACGAATGGCGTAAGTTGTTTCACCATCCGCTTTAAGCTCATCAAGTACCACCGCATAGTCCGAAGGATCCACGATAACCGTAACACTGGCATGATTTTTCGCAGCCGAACGCAGCATAGACGGTCCGCCGATGTCAATATTTTCTACAGCATCCGCATAAGTGACATCTGGTTTGAGGATGGTTTCCTTGAAAGGATAAAGATTGACCACCACGAGATCGATGAGTTCAATATTATTATCCCTTGCAGCCTGCAGATGACTATCCAAATCACGACGTGCTAGGAGTCCACCGTGAATATCAGGGTGAAGGGTCTTGACACGACCATCCATCATTTCAGGAAAGCCAGTCACATCGTCAATAGCGATGGTAGCAATCCCTGCATTATCAAGGGCAACCTTAGTTCCTCCAGTTGAGATAATATCCCAACCAAGTTTTTTAAGTTCTTGGGCAAACTCTACGATGCCCGCTTTGTCTGATACACTGATTAGTGCGCGTTTAGTCATGATTCTTCCTTTCATTGATACTTTTTAGCATCGTATCCATGTTGCTTATTTTTATTCTATTAGTATTTTCTGATTTTAGGTGCTTGGTAGGTTTTTATAAATTCTTCTATTTCTACTAAATTATCAGAGAAGAGAATTTTATCGCGGTCTGCCTGACTGAGAAATCCTTCCCTTACCATATCATCATATTGGTCTTGTAAACGATCAAAATACCCAGATACATTATATAAAATACAAGGGCCGTCATTTTGACCGATCCGAGACCAGGATATAACCTCAGTAATCTCCTCCAAGGTTCCTGGGCCACCTGGGAGAGCTATAAATGTATCACCGAGTTCAACCATTTTTGCCTTACGACTAGGCATATCATCAACTACGATTAGCTCATTTATATCGGAATGTGCGATTTCTCTATCCTTTAAAAAACTTGGGATAACTCCTAGAGCATAACCTCCATTCGCTAGAACAGTATCCGCTATAAGCCCCATAAGACCGATTTTGCCGCCACCATAAACTAAGTCATGACCATTATGAGCCAGCCATTGTCCAAGTTCTCTGGCTTTAGTTTGGTAAATATCCTTATGGCCCAAGCTAGCTCCACAATAAACCGTTACTTTCATGGTGCAAATCTCTTTTCCAATTTATTTTTATGGGTTTCCATAATATCCTCCAAAGAAATTTGGTACTTATCGGCCAGAATAAAAATATTATCTAGCACATCTCCCAGCTCTTCCTTGATATCAGCAAGATTTTCAGCATCACCTTGAACGAGCTCATCAGGCCTATCCCGACCGATCTCTCTTTTTCTAACAGCCTGCGCCAACTCTCCGACCTCTTCTGTCAAAAAATTACAGCGGATAAAGGGGTTGTACTGATACCAATGACGCTTTTTATAAAAAGCACTGACCCAATTTTGATAATCTTTTAGATCCATTATTTTTCCTCAACTTCAAGTTCTCTCAGCACCTCTGGATACAACTGATACTCAGCCTCATGGATCCGAGCTTCAAAGGTTTCAATGGTGTCATCAGCTAGGCGTGGCACGCGCACTTGTTTGATAATTTGGCCCGTGTCAACACCGCTATCCACCCAGTGAACTGTCACACCGCTCTCAGAAACACCTGCATTCCAGGCATCTTCGATACCATGGGCACCGGGAAATTCGGGCAGATAGGCTGGATGGATATTGATGATATGCCCCTGATAGGCCGACAGAAGCGTCGTTCCTATAATTTTCATGTATCCAGCGAGGACAATCAAATCAATCTGATGTTGCTCTAAGAGTTCCAAGATAGAGGTTTCATAGTCTACCTTACTGCTGAATTCCTTAAGTTCAAAGGCGTAGGATAGAACATTTAGGTTCTGCGCCCGTTCAAGCACGTAGGCATCCCGGTGATCCGAGAAGAGAAACTCAACGGGGAATTGCTCAGCGATAACTTGGAAATTGGAGCCATTCCCAGAAGCAAAGATTGCGATCTTTTTTCCCATTACTTAATCACCACACTAGCGTCAGTTTTTTCCACAATGCGACCTAACTCATAGACAACTTCATCTACCAGTTCTTTGACACGATCCACATTTTCAGGACTTACCGCCAACATGAGACCAATCCCCATATTGAAAATTTCAAACATTTCCTCATGCTTGATCTCGCCGTATTTTTCAAGAGCTTTGAAAATTGGTAGAACAGGTACCTTATCTTCTTCGATTTCAGCTGCCAAATGGTCACTAAACATACGAGGAACATTCTCGACAAAGCCACCGCCTGTGATATGGGCAATGCCATTGACCAGCTCTTCCTTAATCAATGGCAGAGCTGCTTTGACATAAATGCGTGTTGGTTCAAGCAGGACTTCCTTAAGTTTTTTGCCGTCTAATTCTGGCAGCACTTCTTCACCCGTATAGTCTGCAAAGACATGGCGGACAAGCGAATAACCATTTGAATGAATACCGCTAGATGCAAGACCCAGAAGCACATCGCCTTCCTTAACTTTTGAGCCGTTAATGATTTGACTTTTTTCAGCAATACCGACCGCAAAGCCCGCTAAATCGTAGTCGTCTTGGCCATACATACCAGGCATTTCAGCCGTTTCCCCGCCGATAAGGGCCGCACCAGCCTGCACACAGCCTTCAGCGACACCGGCAACAACCTGCTCCAATTTAGACGGCTCATTTTTGCCAGTCGCGATATAATCAAGGAAGTAGAGGGGCTCAGCACCTGCCGCAATGATATCATTGACACACATGGCAACACAGTCCTGACCGATGGTATCGTGCTTATCATATTTAATAGCCAGCATAAGCTTGGTTCCAACACCATCTGTCCCTGAAATGAGGACGGGCTCTTTAACACCAGTTGTCGTCAAATCAAACATGCCACCGAAGCCCCCAAGAGCTCCCATGACCCCCAGACGCTCTGTCCGTGCAACATGTTTTTTGATACGTTCGACCACTTCATAACCAGCCTCAACATCAACACCCGATTGGGCGTAAGCATTTTTGTTTTCAGACATCTTTTCTCCTCTTTTTAATATGGGCAATTCTCCTAAGCTTTCAACCTTAGGATTTTGCCAAATTTGATAAACTTTCTAAAACCTTCTCCATCATATCAACACCTGGTATATGACCAGTATTTCTGACAATACTTAATTGAAGGTTATCATTTGTCGTTTGGCCAATTAACTTTTTTATCGTTTTCGTTGATGTCACAATATCTGTATCCCCTTGAAAAACTCTGTAAGGAATAGCTATAGACTCAAGTGTTTCACTCAAATCAACCTGAAGGAGCTCACGCCAGAGAGGAAGAGCAGTACTCTTCCAATAGCCATTATTGACAATTGCCTTAAAGTCACGAAATCTATAATCAGGACTGGTCAACAATCCCCAGATAATAGGAAAAGTGGGAATTTTATTTCCTTTTTTATTGATATAACCATCTGTATATTTGTTAATACTAGAACTAATCAATTGGAGGTCTTTAGTGGCAAGGGTTTGAGCAGTTATTTGACGAATCCTATCAAGTTTTCTTTTGGGGATAGCGGAGTCCGCCAGTGTATTTATCACTTCATCACAGAGAAAAAGAGCATTAATAACTTGTCCTGAAACGACAACACCATCTACGAGTTGTGGATACTGACTCGCCACTAGAGCACTGAGTACAGAACCCCAGGACATACTAAACAGATAAAGTGGATTGTTAGGGAACAACTTTTTAACCTCTTCTATGAGGTCTCTGGTCATATCAATAAAAGTACTAATTTTAAAACATTCATCAATGGGATAATTGTTTATCCCGCAACCTAGCTAATCCCAGTAAACCATGATAAACTGACTGGTAAATTGGGGAAACAAACCTCTACAGCCAACTGAAAAAGGTATCGGACCTCCCGGTCCGCCGTGCAAAGTCATAACAAGAGGAAGAGTGGCATTTTCCCTTTCAATCAACACCTTCTGCGAAAAACCTGCTAGTGAAAAGGTATGAATTTCTGATACAGCGTTCTGCGCAATAATCTCTCGCCTTCGTTTATTCAAACTATCCCTTCTCCCTAGAAAAAATTCGTCTTCTCTTTAAGACTTTTCAGATAGCGTTCCTCATAGTCATAGAGAGGGGTTGGATAATCACCATCAAAGTAGGCGACGCAAAGACCGCCATTGGGCGCATCGGTTTCAAGGCCAACGGAATCAATCAGACCTTCTTTCGACAGATAGGTTAGACTATCTGCACCGATGATTTGACGAACTTCCTCAACACTATGATTAGCTGAGATAAGCTCTTTTCGATCTTGAATATCGATACCATAAAAACATGGATAGGCTAAAGGCGGGCTGGCAATAGCCACATGCACTTCTGCTGCCCCCGCTTCACGAAGAAGCTGCACAATCCGGCGACTGGTCGTTCCACGAACAATAGAGTCATCGATCATAACCACGCGCTTGCCCTTAACCACACCGGAAACGGCTGACAACTTCATGCGTACCCCTTGCTCCCGCAGTTCCTGCGTTGGCTGGATAAAGGTACGCTGAGTGTACTGGTTTTTGATCAGCCCCATTTCATTTGGTAAGCCAGATTCTTCTGAAAAGCCCATGGCTGCTGATAAAGAAGAATTAGGCACGCCAACGACAATATCCGCCTGCTGATGAAATTCCTGAGCCAAACGTTTACCCATGTTTTTGCGCGCTGTATGAACATTAACACCAGCAATGGTCGAGTCCGGACGGGCAAAGTAGACATATTCCATAGAGCAGATAGCCAGCTGAGTGTCTGCCGTATAGCTATCGTAGTGAATACCTTCATCATCGATTATCACAAGTTCACCAGGTTTAACATCCCGAACCCACTGGGCACCGACAACCTCAAAAGCACATGTCTCAGAAGACACCACCCAAGCGCCATTTTTCATACGACCGATAGACAAGGGACGAAAACCATTAGGATCCAGAGCTGCTATCAGTTTATCCTCAGTCATGAGCAGATAGGCAAAACCACCTTTAATAGTATTAAGCGCTTCTTTAACCTTATCAATAAAATCTGTTTGTTGACTATGGCGAATGAGGTGGGCTAGAATCTCAGTGTCAGAGGTTGACGAAAAGATGGCCCCTTTTTCTTCCAGTTCACGCCGCAAGGAAACAGCATTGGTCAAGTTACCATTGTGAGCCAGACCAAGGTCACCATCGTGAAAACGAAAGTAGAAGGGCTGAATATTATCAACACTGGCTTCACCAGCCGTCGCATAGCGAACATGGCCAATAGCCCCTGTCCCCTTTAACTTAGCCAGATCATCTGAATTCTTGAAGACTTCAGATAGCAAGCCAACATCACGATGACGCTTTAGGATTTTTCGATCGTTCGTTAATATTCCAGCACCTTCTTGCCCACGGTGCTGGAGACTATGTAAGCCAAAATAAGTTACTTGAGCGGCTTGAGGATGATTCCAAATTCCGAACAGGCCGCACTCTTCATTCAGAGATTTTACTTCGTATGTCATTTTTACCTCGATACAAAGGCCATTAAGCCACCGTCAAAATGGGAAAGCGGCAGAAATCTTGATTTCCCAAGCGCTTTACCTTTTTGACACAGTGCTTAGGCCGTGTTCAGTACAGCATATAAACTGTATGTTTATTTCCCAGTAAAGTATTTCGCAGCACTTTCAAACAGATACTGGTTTTTGTTCCCAGGAATATTTTGGAACAATCCTTCCTCAAAACGTTCAGAATGTCCCATCTTACCGATAATCTGGCCGTTCTCACTGATGATACCCTCAATAGCATAGTAAGAACCATTGGGATTGAAACGCGAATCCATACTTGGCTGACCGTCAAAATCAACGTACTGGCTCCAAATTTGCCCATTGTCACGAAGCTGGTTAAATTCCTCTGGACTGACGACAAATTTTCCTTCCCCATGTGAAACTGGGATCGTATGAATATCACCAACTTCAACGCCAGACAACCACGGAGAGTTGGTATTGGCAATACGGGTTTCAACCATTTTAGCTACGTGTTGGTTAGCATCGTTGTAAAAGAGAGTTGGACTGGTCTTAGAAGATTTTTCAAAATTACCATAAGGCAGAAGACCGGATTTGACAAGAGCTTGGAACCCATTACAGATGCCGATGATCAGTCCACCTCTTTCAATAAAGTTGTCAATAGCTGCGCGAACTTTTGCATTGAGCAAGATATTGACAATGAACTTAGCCGAACCATCTGGCTCATCTGCTGCTGAAAAGCCACCGGCGAAAAAGATAATATTTGCCTTGGCAATGTTGTCAACCATAGTGTCAACCGATTTTTCAATAGCTACTTCATTAAGAGTAACAAATGGAACTAGGTTGGTCTTGGCCCCTGCCTGCTCAAAAGCCTTTGCGGAATCATATTCTGAATTCGTCCCCGGAAAAACAGGAATATAGACAAGTGGCTCTTTCACTTTCTTTAATGCACTTACAGGCACCGGTTTTGTAACTGCTGGAACTTCCCCAAAATCAGAACTCTGTGCAAAAATTGTTGGATAAATATCTTCTAACCTTCCTTCAAAAGCAGCTAACAGCTTACTACCAGAGATATTTACACCATTGACAGACAGTGTAAAGTCTCCACGTGTTTGGCCAATCTTTTTAATGCCCGGAATTTCCTGAGAAGATGTGAAAACAAAGCCACCTAACTGACCTGTCAAGATAGTGTCAACTTTGTCAATATGGATACTTGCTCCAATATGATTACCAAAGCTCATAAGAGCTAAGCTTTCCATTAAGCCACCATATTTAACAGCTGCAGCTGATGATAGCTCATATTGGGCATGAATTTCTGAAAAGCATTCAAAACTACCCTTGATACCTGAAAAATTAATCGTCTCAGAGAGAGCCTGTCCAGGAATATAATAAATAGTTTCCCCAGCCGCTTTAAACTCAGGGGAGAGCACCTTATTTGTATCAGCCGTTGTCACACCAAAGGCCACCAAAGTAGGGGGCACGGTTAATTCTTCAAAGGTCCCAGACATAGAATCCTTGCCACCAATTGATGGTAGACCGAGCTGAACCTGTGCTTCAACAGAACCAAGAAGAGCTGCAACTGGCTGACCAAAACGCTCCGCCATTTTATCCATACGCTGAAAGTATTCTTGATATGAGAAGCGTGCTTGTGACCACTTGGCTCCTGTCGCTGCCAAACGTGCTGTCGCTTCAATAACCGCATAGGCTGCGCCGTGGTAAGGGGACCATTCCGCGATGTAAGGGTTATAGCCTTGTGCCATGACCGATGCTGTTCGTGTCACACCGTCTTGGACAGGTAATTTTTGTACAGAACTTTCAGCAGGAGTAATTTGATAACGGCCACCAAGCGGATGGTTGACAGTTGAGCGCCCAACTGAACTATCAAAAATAGTTTGCAGCCCTTTCTGACTCGTATGGTTAAGTTCTGAAAGAACAGCTATTGTATCTTGTTCAAGAGTTTTTTCTGATGTTATCCGCTTTTCTGGTAACTTGACAGAACTGTCAATAACCTTAGCATCCACTTGTACACGGACACCATTCGTATCTAAAAAAGCGCGTTCTAAATCAACAATAGTGCGACCTCTCCAAGTCATAACAAGATTTGGCTTTTCAGTTACAGTTGCCACCACAATGGCAGCAATATTTTCTCTGGCACAAGCCTCCACAAAATGATCCGCATCCTCAGGAGCTACAACAACAGCCATCCGCTCCTGTGACTCCGAGATAGCAATCTCGGTCCCATTCAAACCAGCATATTTCAAGGGAACTTTATCTAGGTTAATATTGAGGCCATCAGCTAGTTCACCAATTGCGACACAGACACCGCCAGCTCCAAAATCATTGGATTTTTTAACCAGACGCGTCACGTCACCATTACGAAATAGCCGTTGAATTTTGCGCTCCTCAAGTGCATTCCCTTTTTGAACCTCAGCCCCAGCTGTTTCTACAGACTCAGCTGTTTGAACCTTAGACGAACCAGTCGCACCACCAATTCCGTCACGCCCTGTTTTTCCACCAAGAAGAATCACCACATCACCAGCTGCAGGCTTTTCACGCCGAACATTAACTTTCGGTGCCACTCCGACAACTGCCCCAAGCTCCATACGCTTAGCCACAAATCCTGGGTGAAAATACTCTTTGACATACGTTGTTGCCAAACCAATTTGATTACCGTAAGAAGAATAACCATGAGCTGCAGTTTTTGAAATGACCTGCTGCGGTAACTTACCGGTACGAGTGTCAGATATTGCAGCTGTAATATCACCAGCACCTGAAATTCTCATGGCCTGATAAACATAGGAACGTCCTGATAAAGGATCACGGATTGCCCCGCCGATACAGGTTGCCGCACCGCCAAAAGGCTCAATTTCCGTTGGATGATTGTGGGTTTCATTCTTAAACATCAGAAGCCAAGGTTCTTTGACACCATTGACATCAACGTCAATTTCGACAGAGCAAGCATTAATTTCATCAGACACTTCCATATCATCAAGACGTCCATTAGCCCGTTCATACCGCCCAAAAATCGTCGCCATATCCATAAGAGTCTGCGGTTTATGATCACGGCCTAATTCATGGCGCATGGCCAGATACTTTTCGTAACTTGCCTGCAACTGTGATTGGAACTGCGAAGCTGAGAAATCTATTGATTTCAACTCAGTTTCAAAAGTCGTATGACGGCAGTGATCTGACCAGTAAGTATCCAAAACTTTGAGCTCTGTCTCGGTAGGAACACGGCCTAACTTTTTAAAGTAATTTTGAATAAAAAGCAAATCATCTACTTCCATAGCTAAACCCTGTTCAGCCTTATAACTTGTAAACTGTTCTGCTGTATAGTTGTCAAAGAAATCTAAGGTCATAATTCTCTCATCAGAGAACGAGAAATCTTGTGGTTGAATATCAGTCCTTATATCTTTAAAGCGGGAATCAACGGGATTTAGCAGATAAGCTTTGACTGCTTCTAACTCTTCTGGTTTAATATCCTTATTGATAAGGTAAAGCTGGGCTGTATGAACAACACTATCGTCAGCTCCCCCCAACAAAAGAAGAGCTTCCTGCGCACTTGCTGCGCGCTGATCAAACTGCCCCGGCAAGGCCTCGATCGCAAAGAAAGCAAAATCGTCAAGAGCCGCAACTAATTCAGATTCATCTAAAAGACAGTCAGTTACGCGTTCAGAAAACACCTGCAACTCTGCTGACTTTAATAATTCCTTGTCAATATTAAAAACATCGTACACCTGAATCAACCGGATGCTTGACAAGCTTGTCAACTGTAAACGATGTGTCAACTCTTTGACAAGGGCTTCCGCTTTCCCCCGAAAATCAGTCTTTTTTTCTACAAAAATACGTTTATCCATAACACTAAAAATTACCCTTAACCTCAATTCTTAAAATTATCACGTGAGCACTTAAACCAATTCTTGCAACTTAGTCCATACCAACTGATAAATATCTGTCAAATTCCCTAAATCCCGGCGAAAAACATCTTTATCCATATGATTTCCTTTTTCATCCCAAAGACGGCAATTATCCGGTGAAAATTCATCAGCTAAGATGATGTCCCCATTTTGATCGAAACCAAATTCTAATTTGAAATCAATCAGTGTCAAACCAATCTGGTTGAACCAATCTGTCAAGAGTTGATTGATGCGGCGAGTCTCAGCTTTCAAAAAAGCAATCTGTTCATCGTTGGCAATCCCCAAAAACTTGACATGCTCATCATTGATAAAAGGATCATCCAAATCATCATTCTTATAATAAAATTCCACAATTGGACTTTCAAGCTTATTACCTTCTTCCAAGCCAAAACGCTTGGCGAAGGAACCAGCAGTGTAGTTACGCAACACCACTTCTAAAGGGATAATCTCAACCTTCTTATTCAATTGTTCAGTTTCCGATAGAGATTTAACAAAGTGAGTCGCAACTCCTGCTTGATTCAATTTTTTAAAAATAAAAGATGAGATTTGATTGTTCAGTCCCCCCTTACCTTGAATGGTCTCTTTTCGAGCCCCATTGAGCATAGTAGCCTGGTCCTTGTAAACAGACACAATCAAATTCTCATCTTCTGTATCAAAAATGTCCTTCGCCTTACCACTATAAATCAACTGTTTTTTCATTAGAAAGTTCGCCTTTCGTTTTTATTATATTAAAGTTTAACACATAAGATTTTTGATTTCAATATTTTGCAAACATTTAAAAGATTACATTTTTATATCGTTCGGTTTTTGCTGTTTTTGCTTTCCTAAAACTATTTTAAAGACTGTATTAATAAGAAATCTCCCTATACTCAAAAAAAAAAATCAGATTATAAGACCCCGTAGACATCTTAGAGTCCAGCGAATATTTAGCAGCGCTGATGCAGAGCCCCCTAATCTTATGAAGTAGGGAAACAAGACCAGCAGAGCTAGCGTCATAAGTACAAGAGCTCATTATTTGAGATTTTTAAAGGAGGCTGATTTCTTAAATTAGGTAAAAATAAAAGGACTGAATCCTACACGGTAACGGAAGACACAGTCCCTTTTACAAATTAATAGTTCAGCCTAGAATACAGCTCAATAAAACACTTTTAATTTTCCATTAACGGAGATCTACCAAATCAGCCTGTGTAAAACGGGCATGATAATTAGGAAGGTCACTAACCTTTTGCCCTTTATCAATCTTGACAATACGATTAGCATAATTGATAGTATTACCCCTGTGAGCAACAAAGATCATCGTACGATCCAATCTAGTTAAATTTTCAATGACCCTCGCTTCAGTCTCACTATCCAGATGGCTAGTAGCGACATCAAAAATTAAGAGAGGACGCCCAATAAGCAAGGCATTAGCAATAGCCAAGCGCTGCTTCTGACCATCAGACAAAACATCCTCTGAGATAAAAGTCTGGAAACCTTGTGGCAGGGCTTCAATATCTTCTAAGATTTCACTGGTGGAACAAGCAGCTATCAAGGCCTCTTCACCAATCTGGCTCTCAGTCCCCAACAATAAATTATCTAAAACCGTCCCCTTGAGAATATAGGTTCTCTGTGAAATATAGGTTGTTAAATGACGTAGATTTGATGAATCAGCAAGTTCTCCATCATAGTATATCTTCCCTTGCTTAGGTTCTATAAAACCCGCAATCAATTTAACTAAAGTTGTCTTACCAGAACCACTTTTCCCAACCAAGGCAATCTTATCACCCCTATTAATGGTTAAATGGATATCCTGTAATACCCCTTTGTCTATACGAGAACCATAACGAATCTCTTCTAAATTTATAAGTTGATTTACCATATGATAACGTTAACTGATTTAGCCCTCCATTCTTAAGCCTGAGATATCTCCCCTCTTCAAGATTTTCCACCGAAAATCTAGTTATTACGCAAACCTTTACTAAATACTTCTAACGTGCACAGAGACAAGCAAGAATAATTGCTGTTACTAGCGATTTAAAAAATGATTTCATAGTAGCTAACTCCTTTCTTTCACTTACAAGTACTATTATACTGTTCTTAAGCACAAAAAAATAGTGACATCGATGTCACTATTTGCTTAAACCATCATTTCTCATCTCCATTTTTATATCCTCAATGATAACTGAGTCTCCCAATACCTGCCCAAAGGCCAAGGCCTGATTATAAAATTCTCTAGCCTTTTCTTTATTCCCTTTTACTTTGATATAATACTTCGCCTTGGCTTCTAAAACACCCGCCTTATAAGTATGCAGCTGAGCCCGCTCAATCACCTCCTCAGCTTTTTCCGCTAAGGACAAAACATCCCTGTAATCATCGTGATGCGCATGGACGCTAATAATATCCATCAAGGTCGCTAAAAGTTCCACATTATAGAGCTCGTCAGAAGTCGGCTCTTGCCGCAGAAGCTTGCGCTTAATCTTTTGAAGAACTTCCGCATCGTAGTACTTTTCCCTTTGAATCTTTAACAGATAATAACCTAAATACAGATAATCATTGAACTGAAAAACCTTCTTTTTCAATACTTGTTCAAAGGCATCATCATAAATCTCCTCGATATTGGGTAACCTATCCCCCAACAGTGAATTATAAATATTCTCAGATAGATCTAAAAAGAGCAACTCATCTTCAGGCAAAAGCTCAAAATACTGCTCATAAATTTCCTCAATCATTTTTTGCTTCTGCTGAACTCTGTCTGGATCCCCATAAGTGGGAAACTTAATAATACGCTGCTTCTTTTCAAAGTAATCACTTGGAATCTTGATATCATCACCTTCCAGTAGATCAGACATCGTTGTATTGAGCACTCGCGCAATGTATTCTAACTTTTCTATAGAAGGAAGTGACTCACCACTTTCAATACGCACTAGCTGGCGAACGGTCAATTTCTCACCATTACCGCAGACATTGTCACGCGATAACTTCCGCTCCTGCCTTACTTCACGAATTCGCTGCCCGAGTCTCCCTTTAATCCCCAAAAGAATGCCCCCTCACATATAATTATCAGCTCAACATTATACCTTGTTCTTATTTTTTAATCAATATCAAAAAGATTTCATTTTAATAACAGAGGCGTAATCGCTACAGAATAACCCAGTATTTAACGATAATATAAAAACATTCTCAACTATAGATCAATTGAGAATGCTTATACTATCTATGAAAAAGAATTTATTTTTGTACTAACATTAACCCGCAACATGACCTAGATGTGGCCACCATAATCTTTGAGTAGATTGGTCACTAACTTTTTGACCACCTTCAATCTTAACAATTCGATTAGCGTAATTTAAAACACTACCTCGGTGGGCAACAAAGACCATCGTACGGTCGATTTGAGTCAGATTCTTAATAACCTTTTCCTCCGTATCTCCATCAAGTCCACTAGTAGCTTCATCAAACACTAAAATAGGCTGGTTTGAAAGCAAGGCCCGTGCCATTACCAAACGTTGTTTTTGTCCACCTGGTAGACCGCCATCCTCAGAGACTTGGGATTGAAAACCTAATGGCATAGCTTGAATATCTTCCAAGATTTCGGCTACCGCACAAGCTTCCATCAGACACTCCTCATCAACTTCACCAGAGACCCCCAGCAATAGATTTTCTAAAATGGTTCCTGTAAAAACATACGATTGTTGTGGCATATAGGGAGTGGGATCAACCCAAAAATTGAAAATTTTGGTTCTCACCACTCCCTAATTTTAAAGTGGTGACCTGAAACGGTCTCTCCCCAGACCGTTTTTGACACTTGCTTTGCAAGCTTTATTTCCCGATTAAAAAGGCCTCCCAGACCTTTTTAACCCACCCCCGCGTAGCTCCAAAGGTCTGGGGGACCTTTGGAGATTGGAAATAAGATGAACAGCGTTCATCACATTTGTTTTTCCGCTTTGGTCTTGTGGCAAAAGGAAAACCAGCCAGCAGTGGTTCATTACAAAACAGGAAGACTGGACGAGTTTTTGTCCAGCCTCAGGTTTCTAAATTCAACAATAACATTAATATCACCCTTTTGTGAAAAATTATAATTCAGTTGGCTAAGGCTCTTTTTCCCAAACCTATTATGACTAAAACAACAACAATTAAAGCTGCTGGATGTGTTACCTGTCCTAAAATTAATTTTGATATTAATAATCCCACTAATAATACTGCTAATAATAAAGCACTAATACGACCTATTTTTTTCATCATAAAAATCCGGAACTTAGAAAAGTTAGTTATTCAACTGAATCACCCGACCTTTGTGAATGCTACAAAGATTCAAGCTATCATCTTAACAAAATTTCCTTAGCTCTATCCTTTCTCTAAAATTAATTTCTTCTAATAAACAATAACACTCTGGTTAACAATATCAATAGCTTTCCTAAAGGCATTAAGCCACCCACCACCTTGAACTACTGCAAACTCTTGATTGGTCAATTCTTTTGAATTATTCTTTTCGTTAAACATAATATTTTCCTTTCTTCCACAATTAATTTTGAAATCAGTAGCAACTTCCCTTCTTCATTGCTACGATTTTATTATAGAGTAAGCCAGCTTAAAAAACTAGAGACATCGATGTCATCCCCTAACAATTTAAAAATTAATGCTATTTAAAAATCAAAACGATAGGTACTGTACTTATAACTGGGAAGTAGAAAATAACCCTAAAAATTTCGATTTTCTTTAATCATAAATTCCCTAATTTTTTGAAAGCCGTTGTTTAGAAGGGAAACTAGTATAAAAAAACAAACCCTTTCGAGTTTGCCTTTACTCCCCTACCTTAGTTGCTAAATAATCCAACATATTGCCAAGTGTCGTCATGTCCTCAATATCATCGTCAGGAATTTCAATAGCAAACTCATCCTCTAAGTTTACTACAAATTCCATCAAATCAATAGAATCCACACCAAGCTCATCTTTAAATGAGGTCTCTTCTGTAACTTCCAAACTTTCTAAATGCATCTGTTCCTTAATCATCTGGCTAATTTTGGCAAATATCTCTGATCGTGTCATCGCTATCCCTTTCTATTCGGAAAATTCCTCTACAATCTCTTCAACAACCTGATGCTCTAGCATAGTTCTGACCTGTCTAATCGTATAATAAACCGATTTAGCATCACTAGAACCATGGCACTTCACCACAGGAGCCTGTAGCCCAATGAGCACAGCACCACCAGCCGATGAATAATCCATGATACTGCGCAGGCTATAGAGACTGTCTTTCATGAAATAAGCACCAAGCTTAGCCTTAACACCGCCAGTTTTGATAGCTGTCTTCAAGGCACTAAGAATAGAAAGACCAGTACCTTCAATGGTTTTCAAAACCGCATTACCCGTAAAACCATCTGCTACAACAACATCTGCTACACCGTTAAGCAGCTCACGCGCCTCTACATTCCCAACAAAGTTAATCGCAGATTCCTTGGATAAAAGTTCAAATACCTCTTTACGAAGGGGATCCCCCTTAGTTTCTTCTGTCCCGTTATTTAAAAGGCCAACACGCGGATTTTTTACTCCACGTACAGCTTCCGCATAGTAAGAACCTAAAATTGCATATTGATGAAGATGGTGAGGCGTATTTTCAGCATTAGCTCCCAAATCTAACATATCAAAGTTGCCACCATCGATCGTCGGCAAGGTAGACATAAGAGCTGGACGATCAATTCCTTTAATACGGCCAACCACAAAGAGGCCAGCTGCTAATAAGGCCCCCGTATTCCCAGCGGAAATTACCGCTTCAGCTTGACCATCTTTAACAGCTTGAGCTCCTAGTACCATTGAGGCTTGTTTCTTCTTTCGAATCGCCTTTACCGGTTCATCATCTGAATTAATTTTTTCATCCGTGTGGATAATCTCAACTCGCTCATCTGCCTCTAAATACTCTTTTATTTTTGTTTCATCCCCATAAAGTTTAATCTGAATATCATCAAACTCCTCCAATGCTTGATTAACACCTTCAATAATCGCCTGGGGAGCTTTATCACCACCCATTGCATCTACAGCAATTGTTTTCATCAATTATTCCTCTCTTTAAGCCTAATTCAGTGTCAGTATTATAGCATAAACCAGCTGTATTTTCATCACCAGTTAGTAATAACTCCTATTATAAAATAAATAAGATTTTAGCGGGCAAAGCACAGGATTAATCTTTCCAAAAACAAAGAAGCAATTCACTACAGTAGTAGATTATCTACACTATAAAAGGACTGGACAATGTCACAGACCTTCCGCTATTTCATAATATCCCCCCAGCTAGCCAAATCATCAATAAATCTTTTCGATTTAAGATGAATACCAACATAAGTATCATAGAGATCATCTAAGAAAAGTCGAATCTTATGCTTCATCTCTGGCTTCACTGAAATCGTCTGTAATTCCTCAAAGGAAATAATTTGAAATCTACCTAATAAGTAGAGAACATTAGGATCTAAATGACTACGTCTCATATCCTTTTCATAATGTTCTGGGCATAAAAGACCTGAATATTTATGAGAAAAATCAAATCGTTGCCCTACGCGATGACAAAAAACACACTCATGAAAATTTAAACGTACACCAAAACGATCGAGTAGCTGTAGTTCAAAAATATTCGTCAATATTTCATAATCAAGCCCTTGCTCCATTAACTCTAGAGTTTTTACTAAAAAATCAAAAAGCTGAGAATCATAAACACCATCAGCAACCGCAGCATCTGCCAAAGCAAGTACGTAACTAGCATAAGATAAAGTAAAAATATCCTCATTAATATGCTTAAAAGTTGTCATTTCCTTATAATCATCAATGTAAGACAAACCATTATCATTAATTTTCATTAGGAAATCCGCTAAAGTTAACGGCTGGATGGCAGACACAAGCTTAGACCGACTAACATGTTTCACGAAAAACATTCGCTTTCCTGAAGTTTCTGTAAAAATTTTGACTAGCTTATCATCCTCTCGATAATTGCGATTAAAAAGAACAATTCCTCGCGATTCCTTAGTCTGCATACTGCTCCATATATTCTTTCAAACGTTTCATCGCCTCTTGTATCGTCTCCATACTAGCCGCGTAAGAGATGCGTAAATACCCCTCTCCATATTGGCCAAAGGCAACCCCTGGAATCATTGCAACTGCCTTCTGGTGAGCAAAATCTTTTAAAAATTGGAAGGAATCTTGCCCTTCTACCACTGGAATTTTAGCAAAAATATAGAAGGCCCCTGTTGGCTTAATAATTTTAAAATTCATCTCTTCCATTTTTTCAATGATATAGTCCCGACGCTTAATATACTCACTCTTCATAGAAAGAGCATCATCTTTTCCAACTGTCAAAGCCTCAATAGCAGCAAACTGAGCATTGGTCGTTGCAGCTGTAACCAAATATTGATGGCTTTTAATCAGCTGTCGTGTAAACATCTCAGGGGCAAAGATAAAGCCAATCCTCCACCCCGTCATCGCATGGGATTTAGATAGACCATTGATAATAATGGCTTGATCTGGTAGATACTCCCCAATGGAAACATGTCCCTCATCAGTATAAGTTAATTCCGAATAAACTTCATCACTAACCACAAATACATCATATTTTTCCAAAACATCCGCAAAAGCCTTAATTTGCTCACGTGAATAAGTTACACCTGTAGGATTGGTGGGATAATTTAGAAGTACAACCTTCAATCTGTCACCCTGCTCCAGAATAGCCTTTTCCAATTGCTCAGGTGTCAAAACAAAATCATTATCAGTTGTATCAATTTCAACAATTTCAGCTCCAACAAGATTAACAATAGGCTCATAACCTGGATAAGCAGGAGCTGGCAGCAAAACAGCATCACCAGGCTCCAGAATAGCAGTCAGAGTAGCAGATAGAGCCTCTGTAGCACCGATAGTGACTAAAATTTCAGAATCTGGATCATAGTTCAAACGATATTTTTCTCTCACAAAGTTAGAAGCAGCTTGTCGCAGTTCAGGTAAACCCGCCATACCAGTATAGTGACTTTGATTAGCGTCAATGGCCGCCTTAGCTGCTTCCTTAACATGATCTGGTGTCGTAAAGTCAGGCTCTCCCAGTGTCATTTTTAAAATCCCCGGAACCGATGATATTGATTGATCAAATTGACGAATTAAAGAAACTTCTATTTTTTCCAAGTTTTTATTGAAACGCTTTGCTAAATCCATAAATCCACTCCTTAGTAAATAAGTAATTCTATTATACAGCAAAACTAAAGAATTTTCAGCCTTACTAAAAGAGGTCCGAAGTTCGGACCTCCTATATTTATTTAGAAATTTCAAGTTCAAATAGCGGGGAAAGCGGCCGCTTTTCATGGATACGTACAATAGCTTCACCAATCAAATCTGCAATTGAAATTTGCTCAATTTTGTCAATTAGACGCTCACTAGGCAGATAAATCGTATCTAAAACGACCAACTTTTTAATTGCGGATCCCTCAATATTATCTAGGGCTGGTCCAGATAAAACAGGGTGCGTACAAGAAGCATAAACTTCAGTTGCACCTGCTTCAGCCAAAGCATCAGCTGCATGACAAATTGTCCCAGCCGTATCAATCATGTCATCAATCAAAATACAAGTCTTTCCTTTGACATTACCAATGATATTCATAACCTCACTGGTATTCATTTTATCAACACTGCGACGTTTATCAATAATAGCAATTGGAGTATGGAGGCATTGAGCTAATTTACGCGCACGCGTCACCCCTCCATGGTCAGGACTAACAACAACGACATCGTTACCCACCAATCCCTGACGGATAAAGTAATCAGCAATCAAAGGAGCCCCCATCAAATGATCCACTGGGATATCAAAGAAGCCCTGAATTTGCGCTGCATGCAGATCAACTGTCAACAGTCTGTCAACACCAGCTACCTCAAGCATGTTAGCAACCAACTTAGATGTAATAGGCTCACGCGAACGTGCCTTTCGGTCTTGACGTGCATATCCATAATAAGGCATCACAACGCTAACAGTTTCAGCACTAGCCCTTTTAAGTGCATCAACCATTATGAGAATTTCCATTAAATTTGTATTGACTGGTGAACTTGTTGATTGAAGAATAAATACATGGTGACCACGAATAGATTCCTCAATATTTACCTGTATTTCACCATCAGAAAACTGACGGACAGTGGCCTGACCAAGTGAAATACCAATAGAATCAGCGACTTTCTCAGCTAATTCCTGATTAGACGATAGGGCAAAGAGCTTCAAATTGTTAAATGACATGACGTCCTCCAAAATTTAATCCACTAATATTTTAACGTTTTTCATCTAAATTTTCAATGTCGATAAAATACAAAGATATAAAAAAGGAAAACGCTTTTTCAACGTTTCCCATTTCGATATTCTTACTGATAGATAAAGTAGTGAGAACCAGATGAGTTAACATCAAAGCTTCCACGGTAATCACCAATAGACTGGTTACCTGCATAGTTTGATTCATTAACAGTAATAGTAGAACCATTAACAGATGTAACATAAGCAACGTGACCATAGCCACCACCATCGTTAGGCCATACAATGACGGAACCAACTTGTGGTGTAGAACCAGTCGTGTGTCCTGCTGATACAGCGCTTGCACCCCATTGGTTAGCATTACCCCAATAATTACCAACCCATGAAGCCAACGATTTAACACCCCAAGTACATTGTCCAGCTGGGTAAGTGTTAGTATTATCAACCTGAGCAGGGGCTGGAGCTGGCTGAGCTTCAGGGGCTGGTTGAGCCTCAGGTGCAGCCGGAGCTTCTTCTTGAGCAGGAGCTGCAGCAACTTCTTCTGTTTGTGATTGTTCAGGAGCTGGCTGAGCCTCTTGTTCTTGAGCTGGAGCTTCTGAATTTTCAGTAGTTGGTGCTTCTACAGCTGCTTCAGATGCAGAAGTTTCAGCTGAGGCAGATTGCTCATCAACAGGCTGCTGTTGATTTTGTTGATCAACAGCTTCAGATTGTGCTGCTGCCTCAGATGCCGCTGCAACTTCAGATTCTGATGTTGCTACTGAAGCCGCTGCCGATGCACTTGCTGCTTGTGATTCTGCGGTAGATTTAGCAGATACCAACGCTTGTTTATTAGCTTGAGCCGTAGCAATTTCAGTAGCAAGTGCTGCTTGTGCTGCTTCCAACTGAGCTTGTTGCTGAGTTAAAGCAGACTGATTAGCTTGAATAGTTGCTTGGTTTGCAGCAACTTGATCCATAGCTGCCTGGTTTTCAGCTTGCTTAGTTGCAAGAGCAGCTTCATCTGCTTGTTGTTGAGCCAATTGACTTTGGCTAGCAGATACAACTTCATGTACCGCAACGATACGGCTAATAGCTTCTGAAATTGATTTTGAATTCAGAATTGTATTAATATAGCTTGAAGCTGTATTATTCTTTTGAGCATTTTGTGCTTGTGCTTGAATAGACGCATTACGAGCAACAATCTTAGCAGATAAATCTTGAATTTCAGCTGCAAGCGTAGCTGATTCTGTCTGAAGCGCAGAATTTTGTGCCTCAAGTTCAGCATTTTGACCTTCAAGTACGGCTTGTTGTCCTTGGATCAATGAAGCTTGTGACTGAGCTGCTTGTGATTGTGCTGCTAAGTTACTGATAACAGCATCTTGACCAGCAATCGCTGAGTCATAGTCATCCGCTTTTACATGTGTAGCTGCTGCTGTAAGAGCAACACCACTGAGCAATACTGTTGATAAAATACGTTTTTTCATGTTAATAAACTACTCCCATATTGATAAGACCACTATATTATACCAGAAACTAGTCCATCTTTTGTTACGTATATGTTACAGTTATATGTTTATTTAAAGCCGTTTCTACGCATTATTTTATCTATTATTATAAAAATCAGAGAATTTAACAATAAAGAAACAACCAATTGATAAGTGACAAAAGATAAAAAATCATAAGTTGTTAAATGGTAAAGATAAGCCAATCCATAGCAACCAGTCTCAAATAAAGTAATTAAAATGAAGAAGGCTTGTGCTCTGCGAAGTCCCGTTACGAAGTGTCTTCCCCACTTTCTAATGATATAGACAACAAGCGGTAATATAAAGAAAGCAACACCAATAAAATTGAGATTATAGCTATCGTAAATAAGACCTAGTATAAAAGCTAATGAATAAGAAAAGTAGGCATTATTTATATACCTCTGCACAAAAAACAGAAAGATCAGCAAGAAATGTACCTGTAAAATAATAGAACGCCCAGTTAGGGTTGAAAAGATATCAGATAGGTGACCATCAATTAGCATAAGTAAGAAAGCAAAAAGTGATATTGAAATTTTATTTTTAAACCAATTCATTTTATTTACCAATCAAAGTGACATAACTGATATTATCCAAATCCGCTGTAGGAGTAACATAGACTTTCCGCTTGTTCAATTCCTTTGCATCACTAATTGAAGAAATTTTACCAACACTGATACTAGGAATACTTTTGCCATCTAGGCCACTAGTAGTAACACTATCCCCAGCATTCATCGGTTTATCGACATTCAGCTCTTCTATGATCAAGAGATTCTTTTTGGAATTGTAACCCGTTAATATGCCGTAAACATCACCATCTGAGCTACTAAATTTAACGGGAATTTCGTATGTCCCTTCCGAATTAGAAATCAACTGCAGTGTAGTTCCCGATTGTGATACGTCTGATACCTTACCAATCAAGCCGCCATCTGAGACAGCTAGCATAGAATCTGTAACTCCATCATTTTTCCCGACACCAACAGTTAGATTCTCATACCAAGATAAGGTTGAACGAACTGTTACATCACTAGTAATAGTTTCATAACTGGAAAAAGCCTTTTCAATTTCCAATGCATTGGCCAAACTTTTATTCTCTTCTGTCAAAGAATCTACTGTTGACGATTGATCTCTCATTTCGGCAAGCTCTTTTTTTAATGATTCATTTTCACTATAGGCATTAAAGAGCTCTACAATCTCATCCTTAGCTGATGAAGCCCAACGAAACGGATAAGAGACAAAATGATCAATCTTCGTAGTTACGCCATTAATAGGAGTTGCTACTTTTTTAATAACTGAACTATTGCGAAAGATAAAAAAAAGAAGTACTAAAAAAATTAATACACTTGTCACACTAAACGTAACTACACGGGAAAATCTAATTTTTTTCATAAGAAACCTCTTTTTTAAAATAAACAAAACGAGATATCTCACGATAACTCGTTTTTCTTAACTAATACGGAGAATGGGGGATTCGAACCCCCGCGTCAGTTTCCCGACCTAACGATTTAGCAAACCGTCCTCTTCAGCCTCTTGAGTAATTCTCCAACAATAGTCCGTACGGGATTCGAACCCGTGTTACCGCCGTGAAAAGGCGGTGTCTTAACCCCTTGACCAACGGACCTTTCATGGGCACAAGTGGACTCGAACCACCGACCTCACGCTTATCAGGCGTGCGCTCTAACCAGCTGAGCTATGCGCCCAAACTAACTGTTTGGCACTTATAATTTTCATTATAAAGCGGGTGACGAGAATCGAACTCGCGACAACAGCTTGGAAGGCTGTAGTTTTACCACTAAACTACACCCGCTAAAATGGCGCGAGACGGAATCGAACCGCCGACACATGGAGCTTCAATCCATTGCTCTACCAACTGAGCTACCGAGCCTTCCTACCTCCATAGGTATTGCGGGAGCAGGATTTGAACCTACGACCTTCGGGTTATGAGCCCGACGAGCTACCTAACTGCTCCATCCCGCGATAAGTAAAAGGAGGATGTGGGATTCGAACCCACGCACGCTGTTACACGCCTGACGGTTTTCAAGACCGTTCCCTTCAGCCAGACTTGGGTAATCCTCCGATTGAATATAACTAAACAATATGGACCTTGTAGGACTCGAACCTACGACCGCTCGGTTATGAGCCGAGTGCTCTAACCAGCTGAGCTAAAGGTCCAAAGCCACCCATATTCTAGTAATAGCGGCGAAGGGGATCGAACCCCCGACCTCCCGGGTATGAACCGGACGCTCTAGCCAGCTGAGCTACACCGCCAAAAATCGGGAAGACAGGATTCGAACCTGCGACCCCTTGGTCCCAAACCAAGTGCTCTACCAAGCTGAGCTACTTCCCGTATATGCTATCGCTATGCACCCTAGAGGATTCGAACCTCTAACCGCCTGATTCGTAGTCAGGTACTCTATCCAGTTGAGCCAAGGGTGCTTCTCTTATGCCGAGGACCGGAATCGAACCGGTACGAAGGTTACCCTTCGCAGGATTTTAAGTCCTGTGCGTCTGCCAGTTCCGCCACCCCGGCAATCCTCAAGCGAACGACGGGATTCGAACCCGCGACCCCCACCTTGGCAAGGTGATGTTCTACCACTGAACTACGTTCGCTAATGCCGGCTACATGACTTGAACACGCGACCCTCTGATTACAAATCAGATGCTCTACCAACTGAGCTAAGCCGGCCTATCTCTCTTATGCGGGTTAAGGGACTTGAACCCCCACGCCGTTAAGCGCCAGATCCTAAATCTGGTGCGTCTGCCAATTCCGCCAAACCCGCATCTATGACCCGTACTGGGCTCGAACCAGTGACCCTTTGATTAAAAGTCAAATGCTCTACCAACTGAGCTAACGAGTCCTTCTTGGCTTTAAAGAACCAACACAAACTGCATTTGTTCTTTTTCCAGATTGAAATAGTCCACTGGACTATTATACTGATCATGTAAGCTACGCTTACTTTATTTCCAACTTCAAAATGTCTTCCAGACATTTTGAACGGTCCCGACGGGAATCGAACCCGCGATCTTCGCCGTGACAGGGCGACGTGATAACCGCTACACCACGGGACCTATTCAAGTAATTGTATTCGAACTAAAAAGCTAGGGATTTAGATAAATGGCTTAAGAAATCAGGATTTCTTACCTATTTCCTAAAATCATACGCTTTTCTTTACGTTCTCATTACTTAATCATGGGAGTTAACGGGATCGAACCGCTGACCCTCTGCTTGTAAGGCAGATGCTCTCCCAGCTGAGCTAAACTCCCTAGGTCGAAAATTTAGCTCTAGCTGGGAAACAGTCGAAAGCTTCGCTTTCCCTATCCCCCGTTTAAAAGCTCGATTCCCTCTCGCTTTTAACTGAGCTAAACTCCCTATATGATGCTAAGCAACTCCCCTATCTCGCAGGAGGCAACCTCCAACTACTTCAGGCGTACTAGGGCTTAACGACTGTGTTCGGCATGGGTACAGGTGTCTCTCCTAGGCTAGCGTCACTTAACTATGAAT
>NZ_JBZFUM010000017.1:0-50732 GCF_058314535.1 Streptococcus sp. ELY_125
TACGAGTTCGTTTGTGGTAAGATGGGTGTAGGTCATTTATGGTAGTTCCTCTCAGACAAATGTGGTGTTTATCTGAGCCTATCATAAATGGCTTTTTTCTGTCTAGCTTAATTTTACAAATTGGGAAATGAGAAGAAAACCCTAGCCCGAAGGCTAGAGTCGTTTTCGAATAATTTCTTTTATTTAGCATTTTCAACTGCAGCTGTTACAAAAGCTGTGTAAAGTTCTTCAGCACGATTAGGACGACTTTGCAACTCTGGATGGTATTGAGCTGCGACAAAAAATTTTTTATCTGACAGCTCAACAACCTCCATCAAGCGATTGTCAGGTGATACGCCTGAAAAAACAAAACCGGCTGCTTCAAAATCCTCGCGGAATTTAGTATTGAACTCATAGCGGTGACGATGACGGCGTTGAATAACCTCTTGGTTGCTATAGGCTGCAGCAGCCTTTGAGCCAGACTTAAGTTTACATGGATACAAACCCAGACGAAGAGTCCCCCCCATGTCTTCAACATCGATTTGATCGCGCATGATATCGATGACAGGATAAGCCGTATCTGGATCTAGCTCTGAGGAATTAGCTCCTTGCATATTAAGAACATGGCGAGCAAATTCTACACAAGTCAGCTGCATACCCAAACAGATACCAAGCATCGGAACATCATTCTCACGCGCATAGCGAATAGCCTGAATTTTACCTTCAGTCCCGCGTTGACCAAAACCACCAGGAACAATGATTCCATCAGCATAATCAAGGAGTTCAGCAACATTTTCAGCTGTAACATCGTTAGCATTGATCCATTGAAGGTCAATGGCAGAGTCGTTGACATAGCCTGAATGCTTAAGCGCCTCGACAACTGAAAGATAGGCATCTGGCAGCTCAACATATTTACCAACCAAGGCGATTTTAGTGGTCTTTTTGAGGTTAAGGACCTTATCAACCATGGCTGACCATTCGGTCATATCCGCTTCAGGTACATCTAATTTCAAATGGTCACAGACAATCTGATCCATACCCTGTGCTTGCATATTAAGGGGAACTTGATAGATATGATCAACATCAAGGGACTCGATAACAGCCTCTGGCGCCACATCACAAAACTGCGCTAACTTATTTTTAATCGCCTGCCCTGCCGGTTGCTCTGTACGGATAACCAACATATTAGGCTGAATCCCTAGCCCGCGCAATTCTTTGACTGAATGCTGAGTGGGCTTGGTTTTCATTTCACCAGCAGCTTTAAGATAAGGAAGCAATGTTGTATGAATGTACATAACATTATCAGAGCCCACATCTGCTTTCATTTGGCGAAGAGCCTCTAAAAATGGCAGACTCTCAATATCTCCGACTGTTCCGCCAACTTCAGTGATAATAACATCAGAGTCAGTTGTTGTAGCGGCACGCTTAATTTTCTCCTTGAGGGCATCCGTAATATGGGGAATAACCTGAACAGTGGCACCAAGATACTCACCCTTACGCTCTTTTCTCAAAACCTCGCTGTAAATTTTTCCTGTTGTAACGTTTGAATACTTATTAAGGTTGATATCAATAAAGCGTTCATAGTGACCAAGGTCAAGATCTGTTTCAGCTCCATCATCTGTCACATAGACTTCACCATGCTGATAAGGGCTCATTGTCCCTGGGTCAATATTAATATAAGGATCAAATTTTTGAATTGTAACTTTTAGTCCACGATTTTTAAGCAGCCGTCCAAGACTGGCCGCTACAATTCCCTTACCAATCGAAGAAACAACACCACCTGTAACAAAAATGTACTTTGTCATACACACTCCTTATTATCTCAAACGGCACAGCTAGACACACAGCCAGCCTTATTTTATAGTACACAAGGCTTTTACTTTTAAAAATAAAAATAGCCCCCTATTTGCCTAGGGAGCATTCCGACCTCTAAAAGAGGTGCCCGATAATTAGTATAGATTATCCAGAGGCTTTTGTCAATCAGAAAATCAAGCTTCCTCGTCGTCCTCATCATCTTCTTCGTCATCAGATTCATTTAAGTCTACAGTATCCTCGTCTACGTCTTCATCGGGGATAATTTCGTTAATTTCTGAATCATAAGACTCAACTTCTGATTTTTCATCATCAGGATTTTCTTCATCGTACTCAACATCCGTTGGCGTAAAATCATCCTCGTCTTCTGGATCATCATCATTATAATCAATGGCATCTTCATCCCCATCCATGAAGGCATTAACACGCTTTTTCTTACGTTTAGGAACGTCTTCACCATTTTCTTCCAGTGTAATCACTTCTTCATCAATTTCATCAATGGCATACCATGACCGAAGTCCCCATTTATTTTCACCTAGAGGAATAAAGCTGCCATCAGTATTCAAATCTGAATAGAAAAATGGCAGAGCATAGCGAATATCAGCATCAGATGTTCCTAAGTAGTTTTGAATCTCATTGACTAAATCGCTGAAGTACATTTCATTATCGCGACCACGTGTCTCTAAAATAGCACGGGCAACTTCAATCATTGACAGTTCGCTCTTTTCTTGTCCAGCAAATACTTCTAATTCCAAGGCTGTTCTCCTTATTTTGTCATTAACTTATATTTTACGATATTTTTAGTAGTAAGTCAAAAATGATTTTCCTTATACATCCAAAAACAAACTAGTTTAACTGGTTGATTTTTTAACAAAGGCCAAGATATCCCGCATATCTTCGGCTATATAATCAGCCAGCGACTGATCAATACCGAGGCGATCTTCTCGATAAGCAAGGACCGTCAGATCTGCGCCTTTAGCCGCTGCTATCCCTGAAGGCGAATCTTCAATAGCCAGTACTTCCCCACTTGAAATAGCCAAACGTTCAAGAACCGCCAGATAGATTTCTGGATTTGGTTTACTCTTTTCAAAATCCTCGCCGCTGACAATAGCATCAAAATACCCCTTAATACCACAAGTTGTTAAAACAGTTTTTATATAATCTCTCTTTGTTGACGAGGCAAGAGCTAAGGCGATCCCCTCTGCCCTAGCATACTCTAAAACAGCCAAAACATCTTTGCGAAACAGAGACAAACAATTTTCTTTGCGATATTTTATCCTTTCAATCTCATCTAGTCCAGCTGCAATTTCACTCAGGGAAAGCGACGTCTGACTGAGACGCTTTATTCTTTCTAAGAGGTCTTGTCCAGAGCGTCCAACCAGCTCCGAGAAATCCTTAAAAGTCAGTTGTGAGGGATTATATGCAATCTGTTTAATATAATTCTGTTGCAGTTGAAAATCTAAATATTCTGTATCAACAATGACACCATCCATATCAAAAATAATCAGCTTTATCATAATAACCTCTTCACGATGCCCTGAATCCTGCTTTCTATCAACTTGCTCAGCGTTATTCTAATCTTATGGGCAGCCGAATTTAAACAGCTAAAAAACGAGAGACTTGGAGTTCTCCCCAAGTCTCATCAACAAAGTCAAGATAAAAACTACTTGACACTCGCAGAACTAGTAATAGTTTCAATAGCTTTCTTCATAGTGATATCATGTTTCAGCATGTCAGATGAAAGCAGTGAACGAACCTGTTCAGCATCCATATTATATTCCACAGCAAGATCTGTAATCTCTTTTTCAATTTCTTCGTCTGTTGCATCAAATCCTTCAGCAGCTGCAATCGCTTCGATAACAAGATTTGTACGCACACGTTTATCAGCATCTGCTTCATATTGTTTGTGAAGATCGGCCTCAGTCGTACCTGTCAGTTGATAATACATATCAGGTGAAATTCCTTGTTGTTGCATATTGCTCAGGAATTCATTCATCGCACGGTGCACTTCATCATGTACCATTTCCTCTGGTAGTTCCGGAATTTCTGCATTTTCAACAGCCAATTCAAGCGCAGCGCCTTCAACAGCATCGTCATAAGCAATTTCTTTAGCGGCTTCTAACTCTTTGCGGTATTTAGCTTTCAACTCATCAAGTGTTTCTACTTCTTCGTCGATATCTTTAGCTAACTCATCATCAAGTTCTGGGACTTCTTTAGATTTAACTTCATGCACTGTTGTTGCAAAAACTGCGTCTTTACCAGCAAGATCATCAGCTTGATAATCCTCAGGGAAGGTTACATTGACTTCTACTTCATCACCAGCTTTAGAGCCAACCAACTGTTCTTCAAAGCCTGGAATAAATTGACCTGAGCCAAGCTCAAGAGAGAAATTATCTCCCTTGCCACCATCAAACTCCACGCCATCAACGGTACCGACAAAATCAATAACAACGGTATCTCCATTTTCAGCAGCAGCATCCTTAATAGTCAACTCAGCTAAATTGTTACGTTCACGCTCGATTTTGTCGTTAACTTCTTGCTCCGACACTTCCTTCGTTTCCTCAACAGAAACTTCAAGGTTCCTATAGTCACCCAACTTAACTTCTGGTTTAGTTACAACTTCAGCTTTGATAACCCAATCCTGCCCCTTTTCCATTGAATCAACATCAATTTTAGGTTGAGCCACGACATCAAGCCCACTTTCAGATACAGCTGCATCGTAAGCTGTAGGTAAAATGCTATTCAAGGCATCTTCATAAAGCGCTTCCTCGCCAAAGCGTTGATTAAAGACAGCACGCGGCATATGCCCTTTACGGAACCCAGGAACATTTAAATCTTTTTTTACTTTATTGAAGGCTGTGTCAAGAGCTGGTTTAATTTGTTCTTGACTGATTGTAAATGTAAGCACACCGCGGTTAGCAGCCGTGTTTTCAAATGATACAGACATCTTTATCTCCTTAAAAAATCGTAATATACCTTAGTCTATCATAATTTAGGGGGTTTTAAAAGTTTTTTTATGCGAAATTCCCCGCTTATCAACTAAAAACTGCTACTTCCGCAAAAATTTGTTAGACTAATAGGCAGAAAGGATTTCTCTATGAATATCTTAAACAAATACTGGGAATCACTCCATTTGGAAGATATGGCAGTCACACTGCTGTCCAAAGTTATATCACTCGCTTTGCTGATTTTCGTCTTTATTATCGGTAAACGTATTGCAGACTGGGCCTTTAAAAAATTCTTTGAACGTTCTCCCCGTCTGTTGGGGCAAACCGAAGGAAGGCGTAAAACCTTGATAAAGCTCTTCCACAACATTATGAGTTACCTGCTCTATTTCATGCTTATCTACTGGATCTTAGCTATCCTAGGCCTACCTGTCTCTAGTCTAATTGCCGGAGCAGGGATTGCAGGTTTGGCTATCGGTTTAGGAGCACAAGGTTTTCTGTCTGATCTCGTCAATGGTTTTTTCATCCTTATTGAGCGGCAATTTGATGTTGGAGATTCCGTAACGGTGGACTCTGTTTCAGGAACAGTGTCCAGCGTGGGGATTCGTACGACAGAAATTCGAGATTTTGACGGAACACTGCATTTCATTCCAAATCGGCAAATTTTGCTGGTCAGCAACCAATCTCGCGGAGATATGCGGGCTCAAGTTGACATTCCTATCTATGCCACCACGAATCTTGATCGGGTGACTCAGATCATCAAGGAGGTTAATAGCCAAGAGGTTCCTAGCAATCCAGAAATTGTAGGAGTCCCTAATATCTTAGGTCCCCGAACAGCTATCAATGGGCAATTCGTTTTTCGAGTAGATATTTTTGTGCAAAATGGGCAACAGTTCCGTATCTACTCCAAATTTTTCCGTCTTTATCAGGAGGCATTATTGAAAGATGGCATGACACTCCCCACACCCAGTGCCCACATCATTCCACCAACATCAAAGAGCTGAGCTTAAGTCCAGCTCTTTTTATGACAGCAAACAACTACCACATTATCAGCTTTTAGGCTTTTCGAATAGAATCTTTTTCATGCAGAGCCCGGTCGCCTCCGATGAGTTTTGGGCGGCTAGCAAGGGCTGTTACATGAGCTCCTCCGAGTTCCCTTTGAATGGGAATCAGAGGAACTTGAACACGTTTAACATGCATGCCAATAAAGGTATCACCAATATCTAGACCTGCATGCGCAACAAGCTCTTCAACCTCAACAGGGTGCTCCATAAATTTAAATGCAGCTAGCTGGCCACTGCCGCCAGCATGAAGACTGGGAAGCACATTAACCACCTCCAGCTGCTTTTCCTCTGCAACAGACTCTTCTACGACTAGAGCTCGATTGAGATGCTCACAGCCCTGAACAGCTAAATAGACATCACGCTTTTGCGTCTCATTTAAGACAGTCTGTACAACGACTTCACCAATTTCTAAGCTGGAGTTTTGGCCAATACGACCACCAGCTACCTCACTGGAAGATAAGCCTAGGACAAAAATCTGTCCCGGTTTAATCGCAGAGCGTTCCAATATATCTACAATAATTCCTTCTGTTTGTTTTTTCAGTAGGTCTAAATCCATCATATCCTCATTTCTTAGGAAATAAATTTGAAAACAGCTTAAAAGCTATAAAGCCTATCACCGCACCAAGTATCGTCTGAAAAGAATTCCCCCATATCCCGGCGACAGCCGCTCCCCAGCCATAACCAAGTATCAAAGCAGCTAAAACATAAACACCGACCATAGTTATAGAGGCCAATAGCACTCCAACAAAGCGATATTTTCCTTGTAAACCAGCAAGGAGTCCCTGCAAGCCGTGGGCTAGCAAACTAAACAACATATACTGGGGGTAGCCCAACAATAGATCTAAAAGAAAAGCAGATATCCCCCCGACGGCTGCTCCGCCGCGACTACCCATATAAAAGGCGGTAAAGAAAACTCCTGCATCCAGCAAGGTCAAAAAACCAGTTGGAGATGGAATATGAATAAAACCTAATACCGTACTAAGTGCCGCTAGCAAAGCTAGAAGTGTTAATTGGTGTAGTCTAATTTGCCTCATAATTCTGTACCACTCCATACTGATCAGAATGTTGAATACCTTGATAAACGAAGCCCTTAGCTATCCTTACTGCCTCGAAAATCTCCTTGCCAAGAACCAATTGGCTAGCAATACTAGACGCGAAGGTGCACCCTGCTCCGACATTGTTTTTGTCAAGCACAGGGTAATCCAAAACTCTAAAATCTTCCCCATCGTAGAAAAGATCTACAGCTCTCTCAGAATCCAAGCGACTGCCCCCTTTAATAACAACTGTTGGAGCACCAAGTTGATGAAGAGTCTTAGCTGCAGATTTCATATCTTCCAGTGTCTTGATTTCCTGCTGGGCAAGCAACTCGGCTTCTGATAAATTCGGAGTCACTATAGTGATATTAGGGAAAAATTTTAATAATTCATCACGCAGTGCACTGACTGCGACATCGTGTTTTTCCTTACAGACCAAAACAGGGTCTAAAACGATTGGTATTCCCTTGTGGTCTTCTATAAATTTCAGTGCTTGGGTGGCAATGGCAGTATTTGGCAATAATCCCAGTTTAATAGCTCCAAAGGCAACAGGCTTCAGGCTATCCAACTGTGCTTTAAAGACCTGTCCATCTGTCGCAAATACCTCAAAGCCTTTTTCTGTCATAGCTGTCAAACACGTTACTGCCACAAAACCACGCAGGCCATTAGCTGTATATGTATTGAGGTCTGCGTAAAGACCACCCCCGCTAAATACGTCGTTTCCCGAAATAGCCAAAACATTAGTCATCATAGATAATCTCCTTCAGATAAAGGCCGTTGCCAGCAGCTGTTGGCCCAGCCAAATTACGATTCTTCGTTTCTAATACTGTCCTAACCTGATTTACAGGCATACGCCCATTGCCAATTTTCAAGAGAGTTCCTACCATATTGCGCACCTGCTTATAGAGGAAGCCATTACCAGTAAAAGTAAAAACTAAAAAGCCAGTCTTGGCATCAACCGTCACCTCTGCCCTTGTAATCGTTCTCACCTTATTAGTCACCGAGCTCCCTGAAGCTGTAAAGCCAGTAAAATCATGGGTGCCCACTAAATCTTTGATAGCTTCCTGCATAGCAGCCAAATCGATAGGATAAGGATAGTGCGTTGCATAGGCCCGCATCATAGGATTTTTAGGACGGCCAATGTCAACAAGAAACTCATACGTCTTACTATGCTTATGATAGCGAGCATGAAAATCATCAGTCACTTGCTCAACACTAACCACATCAATATCTTCAGGTAACTGAGTATCCAACCCAAACCTCAGCTTTTCTTCATCACGAACCTGAGGTAAATCAAAATGAATGACTTGCCCATAGGCATGAACGCCACTATCCGTTCGTCCAGCTCCATGTACCTTTACAGGAAAACCACTGTTTAGTCGCTGCAAAGTTTTTTCTAACTCTTCTTGAACTGACCGTTCCTTAGTCTGCCTCTGAAAGCCCGCAAACAGGGTGCCATCATAAGAGATAATCGCCTTGTATCTTACCATAGCCTTATTTTAGCATGATTAATCAGTCTCGCCCAGAGAAAAAGAGTCAATCTGTCCCCGGACAGATTGAACCTATAAAAAAACTATTCCATTTTATGTAGGAACAGCTACATTCGGGAATAGTTTCTTTTGATTTTGATAACTTAATGACCTTGTTCTAAATATCTGCCCTTTGATTATAAATCTATTCAGCATCAAAGGCGTCTTTAACCTTATCAAAGAATCCTTTTTTCTTAGGTTGAATACTGCTTTCGCCGCTGGCTGCTGCAAAAGCCATCAGGGCCTCTTTTTGTGCCTCATTAAGCTTAGTAGGAGTGACAACATTAATCGTTACATGCTGATCCCCCTGACTGCCCCCGCGCAGACGAGGAGCTCCTTTACCCTTGAGACGGAAAGTTTTACCCGTTTGAGTACCTTCAGGAATCGTCATTTCAACATCACCATGGACTGTCGGTACCTCAACAGTATCTCCAAGAGCAGCTTGGGCAAAACTGATATTCAAGGTATAGTAGATAGTTGAACCATCACGTTCAAATTTCTTGCTTGGTAAGACATTAATAATAACGAAGAGATCACCGTAAGGACCGCCGTTAAACCCTGCTTCCCCTTGACCTTGCAAACGGATCTGTTGACCAGTTTCAACACCTGCTGGCACCTTAACAGAAACCTTATGTGATTTCTTTTCATGACCACTACCTTGACAAGTCGTACATGGATCCTTAATTTCCTTACCAGTACCATGGCAGACATCACAAGTCACCTGGCGGCGCATCATACCAAGGGGCGTTTGAGTATCTACATTGATCACACCTTGACCGTGACATCGACTGCAGGTCACTGGACTCGTTCCAGGCTTGGCCCCAGAACCATGACAGGTGTGACACTCAGCTTCCCGATTATAGGTAACATCTTTTTCAGCCCCAAAAACCGCCTCTTCAAATTTCAAGTTCAAGCGATATTGCAAATCATCACCTTGACGTGGCGCATTGGGATTGCGGCTAGTACCTCCACCAAAGAAACTGGAAAAGATATCTTCGAAACCACCGAATCCTGCGCTATCGAAACCGCCAAAACCGCCACCGAATCCTGCATTGGCACCGTCTGGTCCATACTGATCATAAGCAGCACGTTTTTGCTCGTCTCCCAAGGTTTCGTAAGCCTCTTGAATATCCTTGTATTTTTGCTCAGCCCCAGGCTCTTTGTTGATGTCTGGGTGGTATTTCTTAGACATCTTACGATAGGCTTTTTTGATTTCATCTTGCGAGGCATCCTTGGACACCCCCAGACGGTCATAATATTCTTGATTGTTCATAATTTATGATACAAAAGGCGTTAAGAAAACCGTATGAAAATAGGAAACTGACGCAGTGTGTCAAACACACTAGGAAGTTTATCTTTTTCACTAGGTTTTTAGCCTGTGTTCGAATAAACGAACTTGTATTCCTTTCTATTGATGTACTATGAGAAAACAGAAAATCCTGATTTTCTAGACGATTTATCTTTTCACACAAATTTTTAGGGCGGGTTCAATTCCTTTCTATAAAGTTTTTTTCTGTGGACAAACTCCTAAGAGACTTAAAAAATAGAAAACTGTCCGATGATTCCTTGCATCTAGATAAAGCTTATCTTTTTGGCACAGTCCTTAGTCCGCGTTCAGTTGAGAACACCTGTATTTCTTTCTGTTTAAGCTTGGAAAATCCTTACCGAAAATTGATAAAATCGCTATCAAAATTGCAAAGAAATAATTAGTCAAAGTAGCTAATGGAAGCAGTTTACAGCATGTTTGTGACCTGCCCTCATCACTCTTATAGAGGTGAGACGACGAAATCACAACTCTGCTGATCGATTTTTGCCTTATTCTCAAAAACAGAGGCTGAGTTGCAACCTCTGCAGTTGGTTTTATAGTAGAGTTACTATCTCGCTTTCGAATTTCCACGCTCAGGGTAGAACAGTTCACAGGTCTTGCCACCAGCTCATCATTTTTTGGCTCGTAGGATAAATTGCCCACTGGGTGGGGCGTTTTTGCGACACGAGGATGCAAAATCGATAATATTTTACTGACGAGTTAGTAAGACACCTAGGTTATTCGCTATAGCGACAACTGTTAACTGATGAGCTCTTTAGTATAGTCGTCAGTTTTGGTGGGTTATTTCTCCGTGAACTCCCCATCTACAACATCATCGCCACCATTACCGTTATTGTCAGCTGAGTCAGTTGCTTGCGCACCTTCTGCTCCGCCAGCTGCCTGCTGCTCAGCAGCAGCTTGTTCGTAAAGTTTTACCGCAAGAGCTTGAGCTTTTTCATTGAGAGCTTCAAGTTTAGACTTCATGTCGTCAAGATTGCCTGATTCCTGAGCGGCTTTTAATTCATCAAGAGCTGATTGGGCTGCGTCACGTTCGCTATCGAAGCCTTTGCCTTCAGTTTCTTTAATGGTCTTTTCTGTTGCAAAGATCGCTTGGTCAACTTCATTCTTGAGATCAACTTCTTCTTTACGCTTAGCATCAGCGTCAGCATTGGCCTCCGCATCTTTCATCATGCGATCGATTTCTTCTTCAGAAAGACCGTCATTTGACTTGATAACAATGTGCTGTTCTTTTTGCGTACCAAGGTCTTTGGCTTTAACCGATACAATACCGTTCTTGTCAATATCAAAGGTTACTTCGATTTGTGGTACACCACGAGGAGCAGCTGGAATATCGGTCAATTGGAAACGTCCAAGTGTCTTGTTATCAGCTGCCATTGGGCGTTCCCCTTGGAGAACATGGATATCAACAGCTGGTTGGTTATCGGCTGCGGTTGAAAAGACTTGTGACTTAGAAGTTGGGATAGTTGTGTTGCGGTCAATCAACTTCGTGAAGACACCGCCCATAGTTTCGATACCAAGTGACAGTGGGGTCACATCAAGAAGCACGACGTCTTTGACATCACCAGTGATGACACCACCTTGAATAGCAGCACCCATGGCTACGACTTCATCAGGGTTTACAGATTTGTTTGGTTCTTTACCAGTTTCAGCCTTAACTGCTTCAACAACAGCAGGGATACGCGTTGAACCACCAACTAAGATGACTTCATCAATTTCTGACAGGCTCAAATCAGCATCAGACAAAGCTTGGCGAACAGGGGTCTTGGTGCGGTCAACAAGATCGCGAGTCAAATCATCAAATTTAGCACGTGTTAATGAGACTTCCAAGTGGAGCGGTCCAGCATCACCCGCAGTGATGAAAGGCAGGCTGATTTGTGTTTGGGTGACACCCGACAAGTCCTTCTTAGCTTTTTCGGCAGCATCTTTCAAACGTTGCAGAGCCATCTTGTCAGTTGACAGGTCAATGCCATTTTCTTTCTTGAATTCATCAACCAAGTAGTCAATAATCTTTTGGTCGAAATCGTCACCACCTAGTTTATTATCACCAGCAGTAGCCAATACATCGAAGACACCATCGCCTAACTCAAGGATAGAGACATCAAAGGTACCGCCACCAAGGTCAAACACTAAGATTTTTTCATCTTTATCTTGTTTATCAAGACCATAAGCAAGGGCTGCTGCAGTTGGTTCGTTGACGATCCGTTCGACTTCAAGACCAGCGATTTTACCAGCATCTTTAGTTGCTTGACGTTGCGCATCATTGAAGTAGGCCGGAACAGTGATGACAGCCTTTTCAACTTTTTCACCAAGATAATCTTCAGCATATCCCTTGATGTATTGCAGAATCATAGCTGAAATTTCTTGAGGAGTATATTCTTTATCATTGGCAGAAACTTTTTCAGAGGTTCCCATTTTAGACTTAATGGAAATAACCGTATCTGGGTTTGTTACTGCTTGACGCTTAGCGGCATCACCGACAATGATTTCCCCATTTTTAAATGAAACAACCGAAGGAGTTGTACGGTTACCTTCTGGGTTAGCGATAATTTTACTTTCAGTGCCTTCAAGAACGGCAACTGCTGAGTTTGTTGTTCCTAAGTCAATACCAATAATTTTAGACATAATACAAGATACCAAGAACATTGAAACAGTCCAGCGACTGCTATTAACGTTCAATTCCTTTCAAAATTTAAATTATTATTCTTGTTCGTTATTTACTAGTTTTCTGTCATTTCGGACAAGTCAGTCTGTTACTAGTTTGATAGTAAAATCGATACCATTTTGCTATCGAGCTAGTAAGGAGTCTAGGCAATCCGCCATAGCGGTTGCCGTATAATGATGAGGCGTTTTAATGCCCATCATTATTGACTAGTTATACACCACCACCATAGCTGGCCGAAGCAGCCGATCGTGCAGTTTGTAGCCTTTTTGGAAGATTTCTGCAATACTGTCTGCTGGGTGCTCATCGTCAGCTGGTAAGGTCTGCACTGCCATGTGAAAATTGTGATCAAAGCTTTCGACTGTTACTTCTTCCACGCCTTCTTCTTTGAGAGCTTGGATCAGGCTTTCTTGTACCATTTCCAAGCCTTTTTTCACATCATCGCTCAAGCCCTCAACCGCTAAAGCACGCTCCAAATTATCCAAACTAGGCAAAATCGCCTTAGCTAGATCCTGTGAACGATACTTTTGCAGCTGCTGGCGCTCTTCATTGGCGCGTCGCTGAATATTTTGCATCTCCGCGTGAGCCCGCAGATATTTATTTTCAAAATCATCTGCCTTCGCAAGAGCTTCTTCAAGTTCTGATTTTTCAGGAGCCTCTTCATCATTATCGACTACAGTCGCCTCCTGCTGATTTTCTTCATCTTCAGAAACCGTTGTCACTGTCTCTTCAGCAGCCTCTTCGTTTTCTTTTTTAATATCTTCTGACATAATGCCTCCTATTTAATTTACCTCGTAATGATTACTGCTAAGATAGCGATAAAAATCCGCTAACTTCATCGTTAAAACCCGACTAACAATGCTAAGAAGTCCCAAAGTCCGCTGATAATCTACAGTAACAGGCCCCATAAGACTCAAGCTACCGAATCCACGATAAGGGATTAAAAATTTGTAGGATAACTGAGTCAAAGACTTAAGCCCTTGTTGATTTTCTTCAGCCAATCGAATAACATAAGGCTGCTCATCTTGAAATTGTTTTCTAATATCCAGAGCCAACTCTTGATTATTATCAAACAAGCGATAGGTTTTAACATCAGCATATCTGAGGAGATTCTCTTTACCAGATAAGAACAGTTTTTCTACAAACATTTCCTTAAAGATATGTTCAAATAATTCCAAGACATTATCTGTTACCTTGAAATAGCGTTGGACAATCTGCGGGATCTCAGTTCGAATCCGATAATGAATTTCCATCACTGTTTGCCCTAAAAAGCGTTCACATACCAGATTGCTTAAAGTGGCTAAATCCTCATCAAGAAAATTCTTGGGAATAGCAAACTGACTTGTAACAGTATTGGAATCATCAAAAGTCATGACAGCTAGAGCATCGTGGTGACTGAGCTTTACAATATCAAAAGCGCTCAAGCGCTGATTGCTAGGTTCAACATCCAGAGCAACAGCAGTACAGCCAGTCAGCTTTGCCAAAATATCACTAGCCTTTTGTAACAAATCCTCTAATTTAAAAAATTCAAAGTCAAAAGCCTTGACGACCTCATAAACATCCGCTTCATCAACACGCTCAAGATTTAACAAATGATTGACATAGTATTGAAAACCTTGACGACTGGGCAAGCGACCACTTGATGTATGAGCTTTTTCCAATAAACCAATTTTTTCTAAAGCAGCCATATCATTACGAATCGTAGCACTGCTAGAAGCAATGTAGTTCTGTAAAAGCTTTGATCCGACAGGTTCATGAGTCTGTGTAAACAATTCAATAATGACGGACAAAATATCATTTTGACGCTGTGTAATCATCCCCGACACCTCCTGTCAGATTTAGCACTCTTATGACACGAGTGCTAACTTATGTTTCTATTATACTGCTCTAAAAATTGATGTCAAGGGAAAAACTCAAAAAATTAGCACTCTTTCAAAAAGAGTGCTAAAAGACTTATTTCTACTGCAATTTGGGCAATAGGTTTAGAAACCTTCCATCCACCTCATTTATCATACTTTGTTAGCTGATGCTTCTGAATAATAGCAGTGAGTTTATCCGCATAATGAGGATCGGGACTAACGCCAGCTTTTTGCAAGGCTTGAACAGCAGTCGTGTATTCCTCAGCTGTTGCTACTGTTGTATAAAGCTGGGTCCCCCACAGTCCAGAACTCAATGCCTCCATATAAGCCGAAAGGCTACTCTGCCAGTCCGTATAAATGGCGTAAGGCTGCTTAACTGTCCGCCATTGACCCGATTCGTAAGACTGAGTCGTTAAAACAATCCTTGCCTGTCCTGATTGTGCTAACATACCTGTATAGTTGTGATAACGCACCGCTAGTAAATTAGAGCCATAGTCAGACGACTGAGCCATCTGGGCAATGATAATAGAAGCTTTGACTCCATACGCTTTGGATAGTTTTTGAGCAGTTGGAGCAACCTCCTTGATAAAAGCTTCCTGACTATAGTGAGATACCACCTTAGTGTTGGCAGCCTTAGTTCTCATGTTAAAAAGCAAGGGCAAAAGGATAAGGGCTAAAACAAAGCCAAAAACAATTATAAAAGGCCGAAATTTTAGCCTAGTTCTCATAAATATACCTCCTTACTTATTTCTTCTTGAGCACTGCAAGGTACTCTTCCAAGCTTAGATCATGCTCCGTCATATATTTGGCCGAGGCCTTACCGACATAGCGGAAATGCCAGTCTTCATAGTCTACGCCTGTTGAGTCACTTTTGCCCTTTTCAAAGCGTAACACAAAACCATATCGGGGGGCCAACTTCTTAATTTGAGAAACAACAGTTGGATCGCTTTCGTTAAGATTGTCAACGGTACTCATATCAATAGCTAAACCTGTCTGATGTTCACTAGCACCTGCCGGCTGCGAATAGGTCTTGACCTTTTCCTTGGCCTCATCCTCGCTCAAACTAGGATCACTGGACATTTCTTGTTTAACATAAGAACTAAAGAGCTCCTCCTGATAGGCGACACTGCGATAGCCTGAAATCAAATGCTCACTGCTATCAATTTGTTGGGCCGCCTCTAAAAAATCTCTAACATTATCAGCAATTCGAGAATCCACCTCTATATTATCCACTGAAGTCAATTCAGGATTAAGTTCTTCTGTAAGATTATCCCGATTGACAAGAATCAGCTGCCAATCGTCTGCTGAAACATTTGGTAATTCTGCAGTTGCTTTAGACTCTTTCATAGCAGATTGATGAGAAGACGAATTGACTTGAGACTGGTGAGATTCTTGTTTATCACGAACATAGGCAACACCAAAAATAATTAGCAGGGCAGCGATAAAAGCTACCAAGAGATTGCGATTACGACTTTTCATACACTTCCTTTTCTAACAATTCTCTGCCTTTTTGGCGATAAGACATATCACCGATAGCATCAATATGAAATCGACCTTCTTCATAAGTCAGCTGACAAACACTGCCATTATCTAGAGCTAGACTGCGCGGTAAAGTTGAATCCAGCAATCCCATCAGTGTGCCGATAGTCATACCGTGGCTAACTACGATAGCATCACCACCCCCTTGACTCTCAACTTCCTTAGCAATATCGGTAAATCCCGAAAGGATCCGTTCCCTCAGCACATCCCAAGGCTCAGCCCAGCCTGCTGTATCAACGGCTAAAATAGCATCAGCCATATCCTTATATGTCAGCTCTTCAACAGGCTTATCAAAAACCCGTGGCATAACACCGTTAAAGAGTTCAGCATCATACCCTCCGTCCAAACTACCAAAGCACCACTCACGAATCCGCTTATCCCGCTTATAAGGAATCGTCTCTTGCCCCAGTTCACTCAGGATAATTTCCATCGTCTGTAGAGTCCGGCCACTGTCGCTAGAGTAAGCCGCAGCAAAATGCAAACCGGCCGCTTTCAAGCCAAGACCCAACTCCTTGATTCCTTTTTCTCCATCTTTCGTCAAGGGTGTATCTGACCACCCCTGCGCCCGACCAATTGTATTAAACATGGTTTTCCCGTGACGGGCAATAAATAGTCGTGTTTTTGCCATAATAAGACCTTCTCCCGAGTTTTTTATTATTATACCAAATTTAAGCCAATTAAAACACCTATCAAAAAATAGGTGTCCAATAATTAATTTTTAAAACTATGAATAGGGGCAGGAATCTGACCACCTCTCGCAATAAAATCTGCAGATGATTTCTTGTTGACAGACATAACTGGGGCTGCACCCAACAGACCGCCGAATTCGATCATATCGCCTTCTTTTCCTTTAGGAATAATGCGCACCGCTGTTGTCTTCTGATTGATCACGCCGATAGCTGCCTCATCAGCAATCATGGCCGCAATAGTCTCTGCTGGGGTCTCCTCGGGAATAGCAATCATGTCTAAACCAACCGAACAAATCGCTGTCATTGCTTCTAATTTTTCCAGATTCAGAGAACCGCTTTGCACTGCTGCAATCATCCCTTCATCCTCCGACACAGGGATAAAGGCACCGGATAGACCGCCAACTTGGTTGCAGGCCATAACACCGCCCTTTTTGACTTGGTCATTAAGCAGAGCCAGCGCTGCCGTTGTACCATGAGTGCCGACTGTCTCCAGCCCCATTTCTTCAAGAACTCGAGCAACTGAATCGCCGACTGCCGGAGTCGGAGCAAGCGACAGATCAACAATACCAAACTTAACACCCAAGCGCTCCGACGCCAAACTACCTACTAATTGGCCAATTCGAGTAATTTTGAAAGCTGTTTTTTTAACCGTTTCAGCGACAACGTCAAAGCTTTGACCGCGAACTTTTTCCAAAGCACGCTTAACCACCCCTGGTCCTGAGACACCAACATTAATGACAACATCGGCTTCTCCTACGCCGTGAAAAGCACCTGCCATGAAAGGATTGTCCTCAACAGCATTCGCAAAAACAACCAGCTTAGCAGGACCCATCTCAGAAGCTGCCGAAGTCTCCTTGATAATGCGCCCCATATCACGTACTGCAGTCATATTGATACCAGACTTGGTTGATCCGATATTGACAGATGAACAGACAAAGTCAGTCTCAGCCAAAGCTTGGGGAATAGAATTGATGAGAATTTCATCTCCCTTTTGATAGCCCTTTTGCACCAATGCTGAAAAACCGCCGATAAAATTAATACCAATATTTTTAGCTGCGCGATCCAGCGCCTTAGCTAAAGGAACATAACTGTCTGCATCCGTCGCTGCGCCAATGATGGAAATAGGTGTTACAGAGATACGTTTGTTGACAATTGGAATCCCCAATTCAGCTGAAATTTCATCCCCAACTTCAACCAACCTGCTCGCCTTATCAACAATTTTTTGGTAGACTTTTTCAGCAGCTCTACTGATATCTGAATCAATGCAATCAAGAAGAGAGATACCCATGGTAATGGTACGAACATCAAAATTCTGCTCTTCAATCATGGCTATGGTTTCTGTGACCTGCTTAATATCCATTTCCTTACCCCCTTATAAATTGTGCATGGCATCAAAAATAGCAGAGCTTTGAATATTAATCTTAACCTGCAGCCTCTCTCCCAGCGCTTCCAACTCAGAGCGCAAAATAGCAAAGTCCTTCTTCTCTTCTGAAGAAACTATGGCCATCATCATAAAATACTCATCTAAAATAGTTTGAGTAATATCATCAATGTTAAGACCTAAATCAGCTATTTTAGTTGAAACGCCAGCCACAATTCCTTGGGTATCTTTCCCAACAACGGTAATAATCGCTTTCATGTTAAACACCTCTTCGTTTAATATTGTTAGTATTTTATCATATAAATAAGCTTTTTTCTACGAATATTCGGGGCTAAAGGCTTAATTCCCGAACTTTTTGGAATAAAAAAGAGTCTGGGACAAAAGTCCAGACCCGTTAGCATTATCCTAGATTTACCAGATCGACGCAGTGGTTGGGAGTAAGACTTCTTGGCATAGCCAAGAAGTCTTACTCCTGCACAGTTCATTAGGTGCTTTAACACCCAATGAACCACTGCTGATTGGCGATCCTTATCTTGAGGTGCAGTCCTATTTTTAGACGACTCCTTAAACAGTCCAGTGGAGTTTGGCAGTGGGGATAGACTGCCAAGACCTGCCACCTAAAAACAAGAAAGTGGCAGAGGTTTGAACCATAAAATAAGAGAGCGAGGAAAATCAAAATCGTGATTTTACCACGATTTACTGATTGAGCCCCACTCTCTGTGCTAAATTGAATACGCTCCAAACTCGGTATCTAGATAAGCCTCCTTGTGCGCAAGGCTACCTTCTTAAAATCTTAGTTGCTTCTATGAACCCAGTATTCTTAGAATAAAAGCAGCCTGCAATACTTGCAAAAGGGGGAAAGCTTCCCAAAGTTTGCCTCTACATCCCTATTTTGCTTTGAGCGTAAAAGGCTTAATACCTTAATTATTAAGGGCAGCAGCCATTGTTGCAGCAACTTCGTTTTCAAAGTCATTAGAAGCTTTTTCGATACCTTCACCAACTTCAAAGCGCGCAAATTCGGTAACTTTGGCATTTACTGAGTCAAGATAGGCTTCAACCGTCTTGCTGTCATCCATGATGTACACTTGGGCAAGTAATGTGTATTCCTGGTCAACTTTAGTATTGTCCAACATGAAGCGGTCCATTTTACCTGGGATGATTTTATCCCAGATTTTTTCTGGTTTGCCTTCAGCTTGCAATTCAGCTTTGATGTCCGCTTCTGCTTGAGCAAGCACATCATCTGTCAATTGACCCTTAGAGCCGTATTTCAAGTGCGGAAGAGCTGGCTTGTTAACCATAGCACGGCTTTCGTTATCTTGATCGATTTTGTGGTTCATCTGAGCCAATTCGCCCTTGATGAATTGCTCATCCAATTCCTTGTAAGAGAGCACTTTAGGACTCATGGCTGCAATATGCATAGAGACTTGCTTAGCCAAAGCCTCATCGCCACCTTCAACTACGGAGATAACACCGATGCGGCCACCATTGTGTTGATAAGCGCCAAAGACTTGATTATCTGCTTTTTCCAATACTTGGAAACGGCGGAATGAGATTTTTTCACCGATAGTTGCTGTAGCGTTTACATAGGCAGCTTCAAGTGTGTCACCTGAAGGCATTACCAGTGCAAGAGCTTCTTCGTTGTTAACTGGTTTGCTTTCAGCAATCACTTTAGCCGTTTCATTAACAAGGTCAACAAATTGAGCATTTTTCGCAACAAAGTCTGTTTCAGCGTTAACTTCAACAACTGCAGCTACATTACCAGCAACGTAAACACCTGTCAAGCCTTCAGCGGCAACGCGGTCTGCTTTTTTAGCAGCCTTAGCCATACCTTTTTCGCGCAGCAACTCGACCGCCTTTTCGATATCGCCATCAGTTTCTACAAGTGCTTTCTTAGCGTCCATGACGCCAGCACCAGATTTTTCACGCAATTCTTTAACAAGCTTTGCAGTAATTTCTGCCATGATTCATCCTCCAAATAATATATGAATAATAATTGAACTCATCCACGACACTGTGTAAAAGATGAAGCTTTCTTAAATGCCCATGCATCTCGTTGCCCTCACTATTTATATCGTATCGCTGACGGTTTAGTGTCTTAAAATCAAGCACGTTTTGAAAGCCCAATATTTGAGATAAGTCACCTTGTGCTCAAACACACAAAAACATGTACTTTCCTAAATTCTCAGTCGCTTTACGAGCTTATATCTTAATATAAAAGAGCGAGGGCTGAGCCCTGCCCTTAAGGCTTTTTCATTTCCTAAAGTTTATTCGTTGTCGCCTTCAACTACTTCAACGATTTCTTCCATTGAATCTGCAGCATTTTCGCTAGCTGCCAGTTCTTCTTCAACAGAGCTGTCTTCACCTTGGTTTCCTTCGATGATAGCATCTGCCATCTTAGAAGTGATCAACTTGACGGCGCGGATAGCATCATCATTGGCTGGGATAATAACATCGATGTCATCTGGATCTGTGTTGGTATCAACCATAGCCACAACTGGAATACCAAGTTTCTTAGCTTCTTTAACAGCGATTTGTTCTTTATGTGGATCAACAACGTACATCACATCTGGGATGCGTGGCATATCTTCGATACCACCCAAGAATTTTTCAAGACGGGCACGTTGTTTGTTAAGAAGGGCAACTTCTTTCTTAGGAAGAACTTCAAAAGTTCCTTCTTCTTCCATACGTTTGATTTCTTTAAGGCGTGCGATGCGTTTTTGGATAGTATCCCAGTTTGTCAAGGTACCACCCAACCAACGGTGGTTGATGAAATATTGACCAGCACGTGTAGCTTCTTCAGCGATAGCTTCAGCTGCTTGCTTTTTAGTACCAACAAACAAGATCACTGCTTCGTTCGCTGCAGCATCACGAATAAAATCGTAAGCTTGATCAGCCAATTTTACAGTTTGCTGAAGGTCGATAACATGAATGCCGTTACGCTCTGTAAAGATGTACTTAGCCATCTTAGGGTTCCAGCGGCGAGTTTGGTGACCGAAGTGAACACCAGCCTCAAGAAGTTGTTTCATTGAAATTACTGCCATGAGTAGTTTCTCCTTTAAATTGTTTTTTTCCTCTCTTGGATTTCAGCTCGCAAGCCAACTCTAAGAGCAACAGACTCACGATTCATCCAGGATGAGTATTATCACCTAACTGGCGACCCTACCATAATAGCAAATTTCATAGGATAAATCAAGCTAATTTGACTTGACTAGGACAAGAATTTAAGATAAAATATAATGCGTTATAAGGCGGTATAGCCAAGTGGTAAGGCACGGCTCTGCAAAAGCTTGATCGTCGGTTCAAATCCGTCTACCGCCTTCTAGTGTTAACGCTACTCATAGCACTTAATCCGTTGAAAAGCCTCTTCAAGGCTTTTTATTTTAGCCATCAGTTTTGAACTGCAAAAGACATTTATTGGCGTGGGTAAAGAGTAGGGGATATTTCCTTTTCTTATCATTGTTACAAACTATTTAAAAGGCTGAGATTCTTTAATTAAATCTTGCCTTATTTTTGTGTTTCTAGTATAATACAAGCTAAGGAGATGTTTATGATTATGAAAAAATTGACCTATTTGACTTTAACAGTTGCTGCAGCGACTGTTCTGGCTGTTTTTCTTAATCTTGATAAGGCTAGAACTGACGCCACAGCCCTAGTAACGAATACCCAGTCCAGCAGTCAGGATACTGCTGCTTCGTCGACTCCAAGTAGTGATGTTACCACTGTTCCATTAGAGACAACTATTGTTAAGGCCTCCCCAGGCCAATATACTATTCCAGAAGGAACCAAAGTAACGGTTAATGAAAATCAAACCTTCAAAGCAGCCTATGATGATGGCTCAACTTTAACGACCTACGCTGATAATACTTACTACTATAAATCTTCAGAAGGTGCTGAAGCGCGAACCTATACTGATGAGACCTATTTCCTGACAACGGATACAGGGATTTCTCTTACTACTTATGAGGATGGGTCCTATCAGGTCAATCTAACTGACGGAACGACTGTAGATCCGTCTAATTCTACCGACCTTGCTAGTGTACAGAGTCAGTATAATCTGCCGCGCATTGACACCTATAACCAAATGGTTCAGGATGTTGTCGAGGATGTCAACCAAGGGACTTAATGCTTATATAAGTTTAGCAGAGACTTATACCATTATTGTAAGACCTGTTTTCCTGTATGACACGGGAGTCAGGTCTTTTTTATTTGGCTCTTTATAAACTGTAGTGGGTGACTTATAGTTAATACTTAGAGACGAACATCCAAGGCAGGCGTTACCCATGGGAACTCCTGTTTAGGTCATAGACAAGAAAGGTATTTGCCTGTACAAGCTTGATGACTAATGGGGGTTAAAAGAGTCTCCTCCACTCTATTTAAAGTGAAGAAGACTCTTTGTCCAATCACGTTCTAATAAAGTTCCGAGACTTACTTATATCACAGGATCTACATTCAGTTCTGGGATAATTCTTGTCAAAAACTGCTTGGTACGCTCTTGTTTGGGATGTACAAAAATATCTTCAGGACTGCCTTGCTCAACGATATGACCATCTGCCATGAAAATAACATGATTAGCTACATCGCGCGCAAAGCTTATCTCGTGAGTTACCACAACCATAGTAACTCCTTCATCAGCTAAGTTCTTCATAACCTTTAAGACATCACCAATCAGCTCAGGATCCAAGGCTGATGTTGGCTCATCAAAAAAGATAATATCAGGTCTTACCGCAATCGCTCTGGCAATGCCAATACGTTGTTGCTGTCCCCCTGACAGTTGACTAGGGTAGTAATCTTTGCGATCCAAGAGTCCTACTTTTTGTAAGGATTCTTCCGCAATTCTGATAGCCTCAGCTTTAGGGACTTTTCTTGCGACTACTAATCCTTCTGTAATATTTTCTAAAGCTGTTTTATTAGCAAATAGACTATAGTTTTGAAAAACAAACGCTGTTTTCCTACGAATTTCAAGGATCTCCTTTCGTGTCAAATGACTTAAGTCATAAACATGGCCATCTAGATTTATTTGACCACTATCAGCCTGCTCCAGATAGTTGAGGCTGCGAAGAAGGGTTGTCTTCCCTGAGCCAGATGGTCCTAATATAGCAACGACATCCCCTTTCTTGACTGTTAAATCTACACCATCAAGAACTTTTTTATCAGCAAATGATTTTTTGAGATTAGAAACCTTCAGCATCCTTATCCTCCTCTATTTTCATGTTCATAAAACGCCCGAGTTCTTCTATCCCCTGTCTCAGAACAGCTGTATCAGATACGAGACTGATTCGGATATGACCACGTCCTGCTGCTCCAAATGCTGAGCCTGCAACAACTGCTAGACCATGCACCTTTAACAGCTCATTTGCAAAAGCTAGGTCATCCCAACCTTGAGGCAGAGTAATCCAGAGAAAAAATGTTCCACTTGAAGGTGAGACCGAGATATCATAATTTTTCAATAAACGCATCGCCAGCTGACGGCGCTCTTTATAGAGTCTTCTCAAGCCATCCCTTTCCTCTCTTGTATGCTTCAGGGCGTAACTCGCCGCATCTTGGACAGCTCCAAAAGTACCTCCTACTGATGAGCGTATGTACTGCTCCAAAAGCTTTATAATGTCCTTGTTACCAACTGCAAAGGCTATCCGCCAGCCCGCCATATTAAAAGTTTTCGATAGGGTATAAATTTCAACACCTATTGATTTTGCCCCCAGGGACTGCAAAAAACTTGGGGAAGGGGTATCAAAACTAATATCGGCGTAGGCAAAATCATGAACCACAGCAATATTGTTATGTTTAGCAAAAGCAACAGCTTGGTCAAAAAATTCTCGGGTTGCGCCAGCACCTGTTGGATTATGGGGGTAGTTCAAAAACATCAACTTAGTTTTAGCAAGTATCTCCCTGTCCAATCTATCTAAATCTGGCAGATAGTTATTTTCAGCTGTTAAGGCCATTTTAATGGTCTGCGCCCCCGCCATCCTAACACCTGCTTCATAGCCGAAAAACGCTGGATCAGGTACTAGGACTGAGTCGCCTGGATTAGCTAGAACCATGGGTAAAGCTGTTAGGGCAGCAAGAGAACCAGAAAAAACTGTAATCTCATCTAGCAAAAGCTCAACACCGTACTCTTCTTTGTAGAAGTCACGAATAGCTGCCTTAAAGCTTGTCTTACCTCCATACGGCGGATAGCCAAAGTTACTCGGTAATTTTGCATCTTCTTGGAAATGAACGACGATCGGAGAAAGAGTAGGTTGATCAGGGTTCCCACGACCGAGATCAATTACTTCCTTCCCCTTTTCACGCAGACGTTTAATTATTTCTTGTTGATTAGCTAAAAAATGGTCTCCTCGACCTGACATTCGCTCAGCTGCTTTAACAAACATCTACTCCTCCCTTAATTGTTGTATAGCACCCAGCACTTTTTCTTTAGATAAACCTGGAAACAATGACTGTACTCGGCTGTCTTCTGGATTACAGATATAATCAGCAAAATCGCTAACTTCATCAATATCCCAGTAAACATCCTCAAGATGTATAGGCAAGCCTACTTTTTTATGGTAAGAAAGTACCTCAGCCACTAATTCATCTTGGTTCCCTTCAACATAAAGTTGAAAGAGATTACCGAGTGCGACAACTTCACCGTGCGTTTTTTTAGGTCCTTTTTGCCACTTGACATAAGCATTGTAAAAGGCATGTGCCAAAACGCTGCGGCCATCAAAATCGGCTATGCCATCGACAGAAGCGGCTACTAAGAATATGGTATCTAAAAAATTCGTGAGAGCTTCACCCGTCAATTCGGAAATATCTGTTACCTTCAGCATCTGCTCTCGACAAATATCTAAGTAAGATTTCCCTATGGCCCTAGAAATCAAAGACGTCTTTTCAGACGTCAAGCGTAAGCGAATTTCATAAAACTTTGCAAGCGTGTCACCAATGCCTGACAGGATGTATTCATAGGGTGCATACTTTAATAATTCGGGCTCAACCAAAACGATACTGACAGCTTGCTTTTGTCTATGGGCTCCAACCATCTCATGCTCACCTTCAGAGTAAAGAATACTTTTTGTTGTCAGAGCCGCACAGTTAGAAGGCAGCGTTGGGATATTAATCAAGGCAATTTCTAAATTATCGGCAACAACCTTGGCCGTATCCATAAGCTGCCCGCCGCCAAATGCTAGAATAACTCCTCTGCCTTCAATCACACCTGTTAAACGATCAATCTCAGATTGCGTAGCATTTCCCTCAAACCATGCGATAGGATACTGGTTTAAAAATCCTTGAGGCAAATAAGGTTTGATGACTTCGCAAACGATTTTATCCGTCAAAACAACCGGATTCTGATAGTCATGCAAGCTAAGTATATCTGGTAATTCTTTGAGAATTCCTACTTGATTAATATATTCTGCTGGACTTTGACGAATCGTTCTTTCAATCATTTAAGCCTCCCATCTGCTCGGAAATGGATCATCTACAAAACGGATAACGTCTAAATGACCATTTAATAAGCTGTCCAACTGAAGAAGCGAGGAGGCAATACCAGCAATACCATCATAGTAACCGAGGGCAACCGTGATTTTGTCAGGATTTTTTCGCTCAAGCGCTTGTTTCCAATAAACTCCCTCACCTAGACGCTCTGCCCTTTTCACTAGAATGTCACCAGTTTCCTTGGCTAATGTAAGGTAACGAGTCTTGCCAGTTACAATATAGGCAGCAATAAACAATTGTAGGATGCTTGCTGTTCCACAGCAATAGTTATCAACTTCCCAGTAGCCGGCTGAACGCTCATAAGGTGCCTTGACTAAGGTTAGACCAGCGATTGCATTTTCAAAATCATCTAAGTAGTGCTGTTCACCAGTTCTAAGGTACCCTTCATAGAAATAACGAGCTGTTCCTGCCGGTCCAGCACAGTATCCGACATAGCAGATGTGATTGTCGTCTGGCAATAAGCGAGGAAGGAAAATCTTTTCATCATCCACCGAATGATGGTGATAGAACTCCGTAATTCCTTGAATACCTTCTAGAAATTCTTCTTTTCCTGTTTTTTCCCACAGTTTCAAAAGGACATAAGCTACACCTGAAGGTCCCAAAGGAAAACCAGAATTAAACTTATCATGCGGACCATTGACAAAGCGTTGCTCCATACCCAGGTAGTAAACTTGACCGTCATCATCTACTTTCTTTTGCGTTAGGATAAAACTACCAAAGCGCTCCAAGCGCTCTTGCAGCCCATTCACAGGATACTTGTCAGCTAGACGTAAGAGCAAGAGAGCTGTTCCCCCATCAGCAGTAATTCCTACCTGTCCGCTCCATGCTCCTCGTCCGTCATCAGTCACGACTATTTCTCTGATAATCTTTTCCACAGCATCATGATAGGCCTTATCCCCTGTTAAATCATAGAGTTCATCAAGGATGAAGGCAACTCCACCTAGACCAGTCGTCATCGCAAACTTTGAGAAGGCCCGACCGATGAGTTGGTCGCTTTTATCTAAGCGATTCAGGATATAACGCCCAGCTTGTTTAGCCTTTTCCAAGTAGACCTTATCTGCTGTAGCACGATAGAGGTCAATATAGTATTTGATAATGCCACTACTGCCGGCATAGAGAGAGATCTCATCGTAGTATTCCCACTCCCCCTGAAAAGCCTTACTAATGTCCCAGTAAATACCACCGTCTTTCTCAACTTTATAACGTTCTAAATAGTTGGATACCTGCTTAGCTGTCGTTAAATAGATAGATTCTGACATATTCCCTCCTTAATATTAATATTGGCTAAAACGTTGCTCTAAATACTCTTGGAAAAGACTGTAGACAAAAATAATCAAGACATAGAGAACTCCTACCAGAAAATAGATTTCGAAATATCGAAAATTTTGAGAAGCAATCATCTTTCCTTCACCGAAGATTTCCGTTACACCAATGGAAAAGGCTAGCGAGGTCTCTTTTAACAGACTTACAAAGTTATTGCCCAGCGGTGGTATCATAGTGCGCACAGCCTGAGGAATGATGATACGTCTATAGGTTTGAAAAGGAGATAAACCAATGGCTAGACCTGCTTCTAGCTGGCCTATATCAACTGCATTGATACTAGAGCGAAAAACTTCAATGCTGTAGGCCGCTTGCTTTAAGCCTAGGGCTAGAGTTGCCACTAAATTAGCAGACCACCTAGACCCTACTCCCAACAGCTGGGGTAGGCCAAAATAAATGACAAATAGAATAACAATAGTAGGAAAGCCTCTGAATACCAGCAAATAAAGCTCTACCAACCAGCGAAACAACTTATTTTGATAGAGATAGGTCAGCCCTGCACCTAGAATCAATGCCAGCAACATGGATATTATGGCCATTAGAATCGTAACTGGCAGATAGGCTGCTATTCTGGGAAGAATCTCGAACATATATCGCAAATCCATACGGTTACCTCTCTTTAGTTAGTGACTACTCTGATTTTTTCGACACATCTTCCCCATAATATTTTTTGGATAACTTAGTGATTGTGCCGTCTTTTTGTAATTTTTTAATGGTTTTATTGAAGTCTGATTTTAAGTTCTGACCTTCTTTCGTTTTGGCGAATGGATAAGCAGAAACATTCCAGCCAATGACTTCATCAATAATACGTAGATCCAATTTTTGTTCTTTAATCGTTTGCTGTAAAAATTGCCTTTGGTTAACCACGCCATCAACAGTTCCCTTATCAGCGTCTGTAAAAACAGCACTGCGATCATCATAAGTCTTGATGTTTACCTTAGAATTATAATCTTCTAACAGAGTAATATTGCTAGAACCAAGCGTCCCCGAGACGGTTTTTCCCTCTAGATCCGCTACAGAGTGATAAGGCGAGTCTGTCTTAACGGCAATTTGCGCTGCATAATAGCCAACTGGTTTTGAAAAATCATAAAGTTTTTCACGCTCTGGCAGGATTGTAATCCCGTTTGCGACGGTATCAATTTTTTTAGAATCTATCGCCGACAACAGGCCTGGAACATCTCCAATGATTTTCCACTCAACCTTATAGCCTAGATCTTTTGCAACAGCCTCAGTTAATTCAACATCAAAACCCTTCAAATTACCTGCATCATCTTTGTAAGAGTTAGGATAAGTTTGTGCAGTCGTTCCAACTCGGATAACCTTTTCATCAGCAGATCCACCTGATGAGGCTTGCTCATTCTTTTTAAGACCCAAAACTACTGCAATAACTAAAACAACAACAATAACCAGACCAACAATCGCTTTAATATTTTTCATAAACCATCCTCCTTAATAGCCGTAAGATTTAATGTCTGCTCATTTGAGCTTGTTGCTAATCATCATACTCCCAAAATTAGAGCTTGTATAATATATAAAAGCTATATAGCCATAGTTTCTCCTTATCACTCTGAAACAAGCCCCTTAAGATCGGGCTTGAGATACCACTGAATCACCAAGGTAGAGTCGGATTTGAATTTTTTTATCATGGCGATAGGCTCAACTTATCAATTTAACTATTCAAAGTTATTCTACCTACATCCATATAAAAAGGATTGGTTATCTGCTGTCTACAGATGACCAATCCCCCTAAAAGTATATTTAACGCTACTTAATCCGATAAATTATTTCTTATAAAGCATCAGCTGGTCGCAGTAAGACCGCAGCTTCCTGAGATAGATAGCCTTGATAATCAAGGCCAGCAAGCCGATAGACATATTCATCATTTTCTAACTCTTCGTAAATAAGGAGTGACTTGAACCATTTCAACATAAGCGGCCGTCCTTTCTGGAAATTAGGCTTAAAAGTCTGTAGCAAGACTTAAGAGCTGAGTTTTTATTAATGATACCACTTCCTACTAGCTCTGCCTAATCTATATTTCTTACTGCGGAGTATAACTTTTACTTATATATGTTTTTATAGCATCATCATATAAGCGGCCTGATCCAGTGTATACACGCCTATCCATAACCGTCAAGGATTGGGCTATCGCCATTTTCTTAACTTCAAGAAAGGGATTTTTCTTATCTTAACCATCAAAAAGGAGAGAACTAATCGAGCTCTCTCCAGAATATAGCTTTTCATCACCCACTACAGTTGACAAGGAGCCACTAAACTTTACAAAAAGAAAGAACCTAACCAAACGGTTAGGCACTTCCCGGAGATTATGAAAAAGAAAAGTTTATTTAGGATTGACTATAGTATACTCAATCTTACTTAAAGTGTCCTTAATATTTTAAAGGATCCAACTATTTTTTACCAAATTACGACACGATCTTCCGGAGCCCGCCACATATCATCGCCTTCTTTAACATCAAAAGTCTCAAAGAATTCATCGAAGTTTGGTATTTGAACATTGGTGCGAAGTTTCCCAGGAGCATGGACATCGATAGAAATCAAGAGCTGCAGATACTCTTCACGCGCCTTCATGCGCCAAATTCTTGCAAAATTAGTAAAGTAGTCCTCAGCAGAGAAATCAGCATCTCTTTTTGCAGCCTCGAGAGCTGCTGCCAAACCACCTAGGTCAGCCACATTTTCTGAAACTGTCAATTTGCCATTGACCTTACCGCCGGCAAAATCGATACCGTTAAACTGCTCTACAACCTTATCTGTGCGCTTTTTAAAAGCTACATAATCTTCGTCGGTCCACCAATTTTTCAGGCTGCCATTCTCATCAAAAGAAGCGCCATTAGTGTCAAATGCGTGAGAAATCTCATGAGCAATAACTGCTCCGATACCGCCGTAATTGGCCGATGAGCTCTGCTCCAACGAATAGAAAGGTGCTTGCAAAATAGCTGCTGGGAAAACAATTTGGTTCTGCTGAGGATCATAGTAAGCGTTAACCATATGGGCTGGCATGTGCCACTCACTGCGATCAACAGGCTGGTTCCACTTACTCCAGCTGTGGGCAATCGAAATCTCAGCTAGCTTCTGGGCATTTTCAAGCAGAGACAAATCCTCATCAATAACCTTTTTAGCATAAGTTTCCGGGAGTTTTTCTGGATAGCCAATATGCGGCGTAATAGCATTTAACTTGGTAATCGCCTTATCAATTGTCTCCTGCTGCAACCAGTTATTCTGAGACAGGCGATCTTTGTAGACATCAATCATAGTAGCTACCTTAGCCTCAACATCTGCCTTGGCTTGAGGGGAGAATTTTTGACCAGCATACCAAAGGCCAATAGCTTGATTGTAAGGGCCTTGAGCCAGATAATAGGCTGCTTTCTTCTTGTCCATGGGCTGAGGCGTCCCCGAGAGAGCACGATTATAAGCACCGGCCATAACACGGATATCATCAGTCAGATAGGAGGTGTAGGCTGTGGCGGCGCTTTGAACTAGAACAGCTTTGAGATATGGCCAGTTAGCCTCACTATAATAGTCCTTGGCAAAGTCGGTCCAGAAGCGCTCCTCAGGAACAATGACCTTGTCTGGCAACTGTCCTAAAATATCCCTGAAAATAGCATCTAAAGGCAACTCAGGAGCTAGCTTGATAAACTCTGCCCAATCATAAGGATGGTAGAGCTTGACATACTCAGAAGACTCTTCGTTAGAGAGAACGTATTGGGCTAACTTCGCATCAAGAGCGATAATCTTATCCAGCATATCCTTGATTTGGCTGTCAGAAAAACCAAATTGAGACAAAAGCTCCTCTTGGGACTGGCGCCAGAGAGCCAGAAGCTCTCTCCCTTTATCATTATCTGGAGCGTAATAAGTCGTATCCGGCAAGATGGTGGATGGTGCCTCTGCCCAGAGAACATTGGTTCTAGCATCCATAAAGTCCGGTGAGACCCCAAAAGGCAAGAGGTTAGGCTTACCTTGCATTTCTAGTTTAGCAATTTGTGCAGCAAAGTCTGAGAAAGAGGCATAAGCTTGATACTCTTCAATCAGGGGCAGCACAGGCGTTACGCCCAGCTTTTCACGTTTATCATAGTCAGCCACCAGACGGTGGAACTTGACAAAGTTCTCTAGGACGCTGTCCTGAGGTAAGTTCTGGCCTGCTAGCCATTTATCCGTTGTATTCAGCATCAGCTCCTCAATAGCGTCAGAAAGATCCGAAAAGCCACCCGTACGAGGCTTATCATCAGGTATAACGGCAGTCTTTTCCCACTCACCATTAACCGCATCAAAAAAATCATCTTGTAAACGTACCATAAAAATCTCCTCTTTCAAATATCAGTGGCTCTATTGTAACAAAAAAGTCCCAAAATGAGGACTTTTGAGGGATGTCTATCTACATAATGTGGAACTTTTGAGCGGAAGATTATCGTTAGCGGTCTCTTTCTTGATTTTTTTCAAAGCATCATAATCAGAGATTATAGTAGTTCCCCACAATTATATTATTGAACTTACTTCACAGTCTTCCCTTGATTTCTTAAGTCTGCGATAGTTTTTGTGACAAACACAAAGACAAACATCATCACTGTAATGGCGACAGCGTATAGGTAAATATTGCTGTACTTAATCTCCTCATAGTTTAATAACAGGGCTTCTTTTCGCATGAGGTAAAAGAAGACCATATTAAAGATCAGGGTCGTCACCAGTGTCACACCACCATAAGCCAGAGATTGGGTGAAACGAATAAGCATAGCCTGCTTATGGGAGATACCCAGAGTCGCCCATTGTTTGACCGTCTGATATTCATTAATAGAGGAGAGAATGGTTATGGATAAGATATTGGCTAAGGCGACAATGAGGGGACCTGCTACAAAGAATAATAGGACCGCCATTGTTTCAGCCTTACCCGCCTCACTTGAGAAGTTCGAGTAAGCGACATCTGAAAGAATCATAAACTGTGAAATGAGGCTGGCCATGATAGCTATTGAGGACGTTAAAGATTTTAAATAGTCCCTATCCTGCAAGATGGTCCACTTAGCCAGAACAACGTTGTAAGAGGATGACCAGCCTAATAGCCACTTGGTCAATCTCACCTGAATATAGGGTGACATCAAGTTTAAAATAATGATATGTAAGGCTAAAATAAGAAGAATCGAACTGTCTATTTGCATCAGCAGCCTCTCGCTCAATCTAGTTTTACTAGTGATAGAGAGGAATGGCCAGGCTAATGTTACCCAAAGGACTAAGCTAATAAGAAGACAGCTGAGTCTCGCGATTTTAGGAACTTTGCCTTTACTTGAGTCAAAACTATCCCCAAGCAAGGCATTTTTATTTAATATCCTATAGGAATGGATAAAGCCACCAAGAAAGGCAACCGTAGCTAAGATGATAACAGTTAGTAGAAAAGATAAACCGTTAAAGGCAATGGGAATAGTCGGTAACATTTCTTTACCAACTAAGGTTTGCACATAGCTATAGTACCAGCGTGCACAGAAAATGGCGCAACTGCCGCCTATAGCACTGGTTAAACTAGCTAAGAGGGTCAACTGACCACTAATCAGAAAAGATAATTGGTTGCGACTGGCTCCATTGACTACCCATAAGCGATAATCCTCTTTAAAAAAATGGAGTAACAATTTAATTAAACCAGAGATTAAAAATAATAACGTCACACCACCAAAGATTATTGGGCCAACAAATATGGGCGCCGGCGTACCCACTTTGTTAAATACTTGATGGTGCTCTCGTACATTAAAAGCAATTACTAAACAGATACCAACCAATAAGCTAGAAGCAAAGAATAAGGGTAAGATACTCAGCCATTGTTTCTTAGAGTAACTGAATTGATAATAGATAAGTTTTAACATAATCAAGATGCCTCGCTATCTTTTACCTCAAGGGCCTGATAAAGCAGTTCTGCAGAAGGTTTTAGCAATTCCTGATCTAACCTGCCATCTCTTAAAATCAGTGCTCTATCTGTCTGACTAGCTAGCTCTATATCGTGGGTGACCATGATGACACATTTCCCCTGATTAGCTAGTTCCCGCAGCATGTCAAAAATGATGGTACGTGAGGAACTATCTAGAGCACCTGTGGGCTCATCCGCAAAAACGATTTGACTATCAGAAAGCAGGGTTCGAGCAATGGCTACCCGCTGCTTCTCACCGCCTGATAGGGTCGATACAGGCGCCATTAGGTCAGCTTGGAAATTCATGTGATCCAATAATGCTTTGATGGTATCTTTATCAACTTTCTTGTGCGATAATCTAAGTGGCAGGGCAATATTCTCTATCACTGGTAAAGCGGGGACTAGATTGTAGGACTGAAAAATAAAACCAATTTCTTCTCTACGCAGTTTTGAGAGCCTGCCATTACTCAATTGATAAGGATTGCGATGATTGATCTTAACCTCTCCCTGACTTGGCTCTGATAGGCTGGAAATACAGTTGAGTAAGGTGGACTTCCCTGATCCACTGATTCCCAATATAGAGATAAACTCCCCATAGCGAGTCGTGAAAGAAATATCTTTGAGGACCTCAATTTTTTTATTTTTAGCAATTTGAAAGTCCTTCGATAATTGTCTTATTTCTATAGCAATTTTGTTCATATATGATACCTCCTAATTATATCTTTATTTAATGGTCTCATGATTTTTCCCATAGTCCCTTTATCATTCTGATAGACAAATTATAACAAATCCGCTTTGCTTCTATTTGTCTATGTCGTGAACGGTCGTTATTTCACCCTGAACGGTTCAAAAGAGAGACTATCAACTTGGTTGGGGTACAAAAAGATCTTAAAGCTAGGGCCTTTGATTTTCTGACTTGTTTCTGCTTCCTCTTAGAATTAGGATGCAACTGTAAGCTGTCAGGAGGGATAGTCCCAAAATCAGGTAAGGCACTGAAATTTGGTGCATATCACCGACTGATAAAAGCCCATAAACACCATTAAAAGTAATAGGAATACGGTTAACAGCAGCATGAAATAAGGCACAGATGAGGACAGATGCTCCCGCCCGACGTAAGGATGCCAGCCATAATGCCATAAAGAGCACACTGATAAAAAATACTAAGAAGGAATTTTGACCTCTATCCAACCACCACAAGGGCAGATGCCAAATCGTCCAAATCACAGCTACCAAGAATGTTGCTAAGGGAACATTTGTGACCTTTTCCAGCTCCGGCTGCAAGAAGCCACGCCACCCCGGCTCTTCATTGCCTCCGCCAATCAGGGTGATAATAACGATATTGATCACCCAATCAATCGGTAATAGCCATGAGGGAGCCTGGCCTACAGGGTCACCGCCTGATAGCAGAAAAGAGGCCAGTATTAAGAGTCCGATGAAAAGGACCAGCAGCTTCCACGACTTTTTAGTGCCTGAAAATAGAAAATGCGGAAGGTTCCTCCATGTTAGATTAAGAGCAGCTTTGGCTCCTAAAAATGGTCCAAAACTCGCTAATGTCATCAGGGGCATAAGCATGTACCCAGCATCATAATCTAATTTCTTGAGTACAATAGCCAGTCCCCAAAATCCCCAGGTCCAGATAAAGGTCCACACTAAGTAGGTTTTAACTCGATGTTTCATAAGACTACCTCCTAGCACTAAGCAAATAAGTATTAATACAATTCGGTCACGTCGTTCTCAGATTTACCATCAATTCATTTATATATAATTTTTTTATATATAAAATATACTGCTGTCCTTCAGAGATGTCAAGACAAATATATAAAATATTTATCTATTTAAATGTATACTCCAGTGGACAGACAAAAAGAGCCTAAGACAAAAGTCCAGACTCGTTAGCGCTATGCTAGATCTACCAGATTGGCGCAGTGGGCTAGGAGTAGCCAAGAAGTCTTATCCCTGCGCCAAGAGTTTATTCCAAAACAGGAAGACTGGACAAGTTTTTGCCCAGCCCAAATGAACCACTGCTGATTGGTAGCCCCTACTTATCCTTTGATTTTACAAGATGCGATTTTTCATCCTGACTTTTTGTCTGTATAATCAGGTTGGCAATGGCACTGCCACTTGCAATCAGGGCAAGCACTAAAACCGGCCAGATCCATAGATGATCTACAAGGGTCAATGCCCCCTTAAAAACGATATACATGGTAACGCTTAGGGACGCTATAATACTGAAGATAATCCCCGATAGTAATACTATTTTTGATTTTAGTCCTTTCATTGAATGACTCCTTTCTTTTTATACCTCACCGTCTTCAAAGATATCTGGTTGACTGGATTTTTTGAGGTCATGTTTGAGGCGCTGAATCTTGATAATTTGACCTAGAAGGAGAAGTAAGGCTAAGCCACACATGACCCAAATGAGCGACCGTGGTGGTAGATTACATAAAGAGAATACTAGACCCAGAATAAACATCGTTAACACTGACAAAATTTCATTTAAAAATCTTCGTTTTGAGGCGCTATCTGAGTAAAGCTTGAAATCAGGGTCCGTATGTCGGAAATAGCCCCAATGATTAAATTGCTCGACACAGGCAGCCCCTGTCTCTTGGACAAGCTCAATGTAGTCTGCCACTTCTTTTTTACTCTTGCGGCCGAAGTAATCCAGACGATAAGTATACTGAGAAGGCTGACAGGGCTCAAAGATATAGCTATATGCACCCTTGTGCTTTACAAAAGCCCAACCTTGCGCACTCATATCATTGAGCCAGTCTTCTTCTTTTTGAAAATCACCGAATCCAAAATATTTCCACTTAGTCATTTTTCTCTTCATCTTTCATCTCCTATTTTTTCAAATGCTTATGGCCATTATTGACCAGTTCTTCCAAACGTCTGATTTCTGCTTCTAGGGCTTTTTTACCTTGTTCAGTAATCAAATATTCTTTTTTCTTGCGTTCTTTGACCTCTGAAACAAGGACGATCCAGCCCTTTTTTTGCAGGTTGGTTAGCGCCCCGTAAAGCGTGCCAGCTGCCAGCTTAATGCGACCTTTGGACAGTTCCTCTACGTCCTGCATGATCCCATAGCCATGTTTTGGCTCAAGCAGGACCAGCAGGATATAGTAAACTGCTTCTGTTAGTGCCTGTGTACTCATATTTCCTCCTTATATCGTTATGCGATATATCAGTTTATGTAATAAATATATCATGCCACGATATATCTGTCAAGGATATATTTGGAAAAATAATAAAAAGTGCTCTGATTAGTCAGAACACTTTTCATATATGATTCTTTAGCTCTATTAGAAGTTTACTTCATCTGGTTTTGGTGCTTCTCCTACTTGGCCTTCGAGAGCATCGATAACTGTCATATCATCTGCTGTTAATTCAAAGTCAAAAACTTGGAAGTTTTCGACGATACGATCTTCATGGACTGATTTTGGCAGCGGTAAGAAACCTTTTTGCAAACTCCAGCGCAGAACCACTTGAGCAACGGTTTTGTTATATTTAGCAGCCAAGTCTTGAAGAGACTCAATGCTAAAAATCTTACCTGTTCCTAGCGGGCTGTAGGCTTCGCTGAGGATGTCGTGCGCCTCATTATAAGCCACCAACTCTTCTTGTTGGACGCTTGGGCTGAGGTAGATTTGGTTGACAACTGGTTTGATCTTAGCTGTTTCAAGCAGAGCATCTAAGTGGTGAGGTAAAAAGTTAGAAACACCGATAGATTTGATTTTGCCAGCTTCTACAGCTTCTTCCATGGCACGCCATGCACCGGCGTTAGCTTCTTTCCAGTTATCACGGAAGGCTTTTGGATTTGGCCAGTGAATGAGATAAAGATCCAAGTAATCGCAGTCCAGCTTAGCAATAGACTCATCGATAGCTGCCTTGGCAGCTTCATAAGAGTGGTTGCTGTTCCAGAGTTTAGTCGTAATGAAAAGCTCCTCACGAGGTACACCAGCAGCTTTGATACCACGGCCGACAGATGCTTCATTACCATAGATGGCAGCTGTATCAATGTGGCGATAACCGGCTTCAATAGCCGCCTTGACAGAACTTTCAGCTACATCACCATCTGGGGTTTGCCAAGTTCCAAACCCAAGGGCAGGAATTTTCTGACCATTGGCTAAAGTATAATCAAACATAGATTTTCCTCCAATCGAGATTGAAATAATAAGCCCCTAAAGCAGGCTATTTATTATATATTTTATCACTTGGAGTTAACTCCAAGGCAAGTATAAGATACAAAGAAGCGACTTGTTTGGGGAAACTCTCTGGCTTGGCTGAAAAATAGGCGACATAAGCCACCACCGCCGCATCTTTAGACGCAAGGAAGTTGACCTTCTTTGAGAAGAATAGCCTCGTGTTCAGCTCTATAAGACACTAAGACTCTCAACTAGAATTTTAGGAGGGTGACAGTTTGCTTATAAGCAAGGCAACCTATCTCTAAAGTCCAAGCTGTTAAGTCGAGCCTAATTAGCAAGATACTAATGCTCAAACGCGATATAAACGAATAGCCAGTGCAGGTCTGTCCCAGCCAGAATTGCTCTTGCTTTGACTCTTTTCCTTAGTCTTTAACCAGAATAGCTAGCGTTTGATAAGCTCTGAGAGTGATGGTCTCCCCTAATACATCACCGTCATAATTGCTGAGGAGTACTTGGCCATTTTGGTAGGCTGGGTCTAATTCCAACGTCACCTCTTGAGCGTAGAAATTATTGAGGACCAGCAGGTGCTCACCATCAAGCTGACGCTCAAAGGCATAAACCTGCTGACTGTCCTTGTAGGCCGCCTTATAACTTCCTTCTGCTATCAGAGGCATAGTCTTACGCAGGCGAATCAGTTCTTTGTAGAAGGGATAAATCTTACCCGTTTTTTCTTTTTCTACATTGATGTCAGGGTAAGACTTGCTGACCTTAAGCCATGGGGTGCCAGTAGTAAAGCCAGCATTAGCAGAATTATCCCACTGCATAGGAGTACGGGAGTTATCACGTGATTTGGCCTTGATAATAGCAAAGGCCTCTTCTGCTGTCTTGCCCTGATCCAACATGATCTGATAGGCATTGATGCTCTCGACATCTACATAGTCATCCATGCTGTCAAAATCGGGATCAAGCATACCGATTTCCTCACCCATATAGATATAAGGGGTGCCGCGTGATAGGTGAACGCTAGCAGCTAACATGGTCGCTCCTTCATTGCGGAAATGCTTAACATCGACAAAGCGGTTGAGCGCCCGCGGTTGGTCATGGTTGTTTAAAAAGAGCGCCCGCCAACCATTGGCCTTGCTCATCGCCTCATTCCATGTGTGAAAGAGAGTTTTGAGCTCTTCAAAGTCAAAGGGAGTGATAGACCACTTTTGACCGTCCTTATAGTCTACCTTAAGGTGGTGAAAGTTAAAGGCCATAGATAGCTCATGGCGTTCCTCAGCCGAATACAGGATACAACTCTCAATAGTCGTTGAACTCATTTCACCAACGGTCATAAAATCATCGTCTTGACCAAAACTGGCCTCGTTCATCATACGCAGATAGTCATGAACAATGGGTTTGTCTGTGTAGGCTGGTTTTCCATCATCTACTGGACAGTCCGCCAGAAGCTCATCCTTACCAATCAAGTTGATAACATCGAAGCGAAAGCCTTTGACTCCCTTATCCCGCCAGAAATTAACAATTTTAAAAATTTCCGCACGAACATTTGGATTACGCCAGTTGAGATCAGCTTGGGTTTCATCGAAAAGATGGAGGTAGTATCTGCCTGTATCTCCAAATGGAGACCAGGCAGAGCCGCCAAACTTAGAACGCCAATCCGTCGGCTGATCGCGAATAATAAAGAAGTCCTGGTAGTAGGGATCGCCGGCTAAGGCTTTTTGAAACCACTCATGATCTGTCGAGCAGTGATTGAAGACCATATCCAGCATGAAGTCGATATTGTGACGCTTGCCAGTGGCAATCATCTCCTCAAAATCAGCCATAGTCCCAAAATCAGAATTGATAGCCGTATAATCTGACACATCATAACCATTGTCCCGCTGGGGGCTTGGGTAGAAAGGATTGAGCCAGACCATATCTACTCCTAGATCAGCTAAATAGGGCAGTTTCTCAATGACGCCGCGCAAATCTCCGGTACCCTTACCAGTTGTGTCTTTAAATGATTTTGGATAGATTTGGTAGACGACTTTTCTCTTATCAAATGTCATATATTTCCTTTCCCTTTATATAGTTAGAGAGGTTGAGACAATGTCCCAGCCCCTCTGATTTTCAAAACAACTTCTTAAACCATATTTATTTTAAATGTAGACGGCCAGCCACTGTAGTGATTGATGCTTGTTATCAAGTACTGACTCCTTAAATAACAAACAAGCCTCTGCCGTATCTTGATAATTGAACCCGCCTACGTTCCTGTGGAATTAGATAAATGTCGCTAGATTCTCAGTGAATCGTCACTCTATTTCGTAAATTCCTTTGGAACGCTTAACGGCTTAGTATCTTACTAATTGAACATGCCTACGACTCTGTGAAATTAGACTCGCTCTCCTAGAATCTTTAGGGATTCTTCGTCAAGCTCCCTAAATTTCTTTGAGTCGCTTAAGGCTTTGTATCTTATAGTTTACTTGCCGTTAGGATATCATCACCGCGTTTGACATCGTGTGGTAAGCTGCCTAGAGCATCCGTTTGGAAGTCATTCTGATTGGTTACAATGACTGGTGTTGCGACAGGATAGCCAGCAGCTGTGATCGCTTCAATATCGAAGCTAATCAATTTATCGCCAGCCTTAACTCGGTCACCTTGGTTAATGTGGGCTGTAAATCCTTGCCCATCAAGATTAACGGTATCCATGCCAATATGCATAAGCATTTCCAAGCCTTGATCTGTCACCAGACCAACCGCATGTTTGGTTGGGAAGAGTACAGAGACGGTGGCATCAACGGGGGCAACCAATTCCCCTTCACTTGGTTCAATCACAACACCTTGCCCCATCACTCCTTGTGCAAAAACTGGATCAGGTGCTTGACTGAGCACATCTACTGTTCCTTGGAGCGGACTTTGCACCGTAATCAAGGTACCGCTTTCGACTTCTGTTGTTTTCTTAGCTTCTGCAACAGCATCTACTTGAGGTGCTTTGACAGTTGCATCTTCCGTCTTGGTAAAGAGGCCGATACGGCGAAAGACCACAGTTAGGACAAAAGGTACTACAATCGCAATAACCATCAAGATGGCAAAGATAATCATATACTTAGCCTGAATAGATAGAATTCCCGGCAGACCACCGATACCGATGGCGTTAGCGGTAACATTGAAAGTCGTACAGAGAAGACCAGCGATAGAAGAACCAATCATTCCAGCGATAAATGGATAGATATATTTTAGATTGACACCGAAAAGGGCAGGCTCTGTAACGCCCAGATAAGCTGAGATGGCAGCAGGTAGGGAAATTTGCGCCTCACGTTCATCGTGGCGGTTCATCCAATAGTAGGAAAGAACAGCTGAACCTTGGGCAATATTAGAGAGGGCAATCATCGGCCAGAGACCTGTACCTCCGCTATCTGCCACCAATTGGGTATCAATGGCATTGGTCATGTGATGAAGACCTGTGATAACAAGCGGTGCATAGAGGGCACCGAAGAGAGCACCAAAGAGCCATTTAACAGGACCCGTCAAACCAGCCAGAACGACGAAAGAAATTCCCTTACCGATAGTCCAACCGATTGGCCCCAAAACTGTATGAGCCAAAATCAGGGCTGGCATTAAGGATAAGAATGGTACAAAAATCATAGAGACAACTTCTGGAATATGTTTGCGCCAGAAGCGTTCCAGATAAGCTAGGGATAAACCAGCTAAGAGGGCAGGTAAAACCTGAGCTTGATACCCGACTTTTTCAACGGTAAAGAAACCGAAATCCCAAGTCCATTTAGAGGCAATCTCAGCTGCTGGGGTTGAAGCAAAATCGTAAGCATTGAGCAACTGGTTAGGTGAAATCAAGCAGATCCCCAAGACAATTCCCAATATTTGACTGGTCCCCATCTTGCGGCTGACCGACCAAGTAATTCCTACTGGCAGGTATTGGAAAATAGCTTCACCCGGCAACCAGAGGAAATCATTAATCCCATGCCAGAAGGTAGAAACCTCTACAATGGTCTTGCCATCAAGAGCTGACCACTGAACCCCCTCCAAGATATTGCGGAAGCCGAGAATCAGACCACCAACGATGATGGCAGGTAAAATCGGCGTAAAGATTTCTGCCAGCATGGATAATGATCGCTGCAGCCAATTTTGATTTTTCTGAGCTGCTGTTTTAGCTGCTTCCTTAGAAACACCTTCAATTCCTGAAACAGCCGTAAAATCATTGTAGAAAATCGGTACATCATTACCAATGATGGCTTGAAATTGACCAGCGTTGGTAAAGGTTCCCTTGACAGCAGGGATAGCTTCTAAGCGTTCAATATCCGCCTTACTTTCATCATTTAAGACAAAACGCATACGAGTTGCGCAGTGGGTAACTGCGGCAACATTTTCTTTGCCCCCGATCGCTTCCAGCATTTCGCGGGCATCTTGTTCAAATTTTCCCATGTTGACTCCTTTTATGATAAAGATTGTTTACATACAAATTGAGGATTGTAACAGTAGGGTTATAAGCTATCGAAATCGTCAATAAAGCTGTTGCAAGACGAATCCTTATGACCTCTCAGCATGCGGTCAATAGACTACCATGATTAATATCATTTCAACTTCTAACCAACTATTGCTCGCTTGCCAAATGTCATCAATCTTGCCAAGCTGACAGCCAAGATAACAACATCAGCGATTGAGTAGTAGTGATTGTTATGCTTGCCCCTTTTTTCTGTTTGCGCTTTCATTTTATCCTATCAGGCTATGCTCATGCAACTTGTCTGGACAATTTCTTTGATTTTTTAACCTTTTTTCTTAACTTGTATGGTAAACTAAAAACAAGCCGAGCTAATTAGACGGGCTGCTCTCTTGTGAGAAAAGTTTTACCTGCCTAGAATCTCACTGATTCTTCCTCAGGTTTCTTATTTTTCTTTGGAGTGCTTAACAGCCTTGTATCTTATAGGAGAATTATTGATGAAAAAATACCAAAAGGTTTTTCAGGATTTGGAGATCAAAATTGCAGAAGGGCTCTATCCTCCTGAGACCGCATTGCCTAGTGAAAACACTCTAACGAAAACCTATCAAGTCAGCCGCGATACGATCCGAAAGGCTCTAAAATCGTTAGAAAAGGCGGGCTTAGTCCAAAAATCTCAAGGAAGACAGACGCTGGTGCTGCGCCATCAACACTTTAATTTTCCGGTGTCTCATTTAACCAGTTATCAGGAGCTAGTCAATACTTTAGGAATGGACTCTCAGACTAACGTTCTAGCCTTAGATCGACTGATTGTTGATCAAAAATTGCAAGAACTCACAGGTTTTCCCGCCAGCAAGCAGGTCTGGCGTATCATACGGCAGCGTCTTGTCAATGGCACAGCTTCGGTTGTTGATACTGACTACCTACTGATTGATTGCGTTAAGCAGATGACCAAGGAGATTGCCCAGCACTCGATCTATGATTACTTGGAGAACCAGCTACACCTTTCTATTGAGGGGGCTAAAAAAGAAATTACCATCGAGCAGATGACCAATCAGGATAAAATTTGGCTTGATGTGGGTGCTGAACACCATGTTGTATCTGTCAGATCCCGTGTTTATTTGGCCGACGGCCGGCAGTTCCAATTTACTGAAAGCCGACATTTGCTTGAAAAGTTTCACTTCGTAGACTTTGCTAGGCGGAAGAGGCAAGAGCCCTAAAGGTACATGACTGACTGTCTGTCCCTCTCCCCATCCTTATATAAGAATAACCCCTGAGCCTCTTTTATAGGGCTGGTTTTCTTTTTGGCAAAAAGTTAGAAATAAATCACATTTTATCTTGTCCCCAACCGGAAAATGTGATATATTTATAACGTAAAGAGGTGAGGTATTTCTAACAAATCCTCCATCAAATCAATTATTTAGAAAGCAGGTGGTTATTATGCAAAAAACTGGTAATTATAAATGGCCTGTCCTTATTTCTATGGCCACTACGACGGCTGGCATCGCCTTTGGGGTTTTCGCTAGCCTCGGTTTCAATCGTCCACTCGCTTATTTTGTCCTCCTTGCCGCAATCATCGGAGATTTATTGGGTCTCTGGGGATTGAGGTATCAGTTAAGAAAAGACAGGGAGGCCAACCATACTTAAAAATAAGAAATGGCTTTACTGGATCTGGCTCCCCTTCTTAATCCTCGTCTATTTTTTGACTCCGGCCAGTCATCCAGTTTGGATTAAGAGGCTTATTTTTACGCTTGTCAGCCTCTTTGAAATTCTAGTATTTGGCCTTATGTCTAAAGTAAGCCCAATCAGCAGGAAAGAGCAGGGGTTCGGTCTGACAGAAAAAATCTATTTGCCCACAATCTTTTTTGCTATGGCTGTCTACACTTTAGGCATTGGGATTTTAACTCCTGACAGCCAACCAGCTTGGATTAAACAGCTTTTTATTGGCGGAATGTTCTTTTTGCTCTTGCTTCTTGGTGGCTATTTCTGCTTTAAAAAAAACATAGAGCGACCCGATGAGCGCTTTTACCAAGATTTAGCCAAGGCAGCGACTTTATGTCTGGTCCTAATGATCGGCTCGCTCCTTGGTCTGACAATCATCACCAGCTGGTTTCCTTTCTCTCTGACACCAGGAGCTCTGCTTATCTATCTTGGCGCTTTGCTCAACCTTTTTGATGTCTGCTTCTGGATTTTTGAAAAGGGTGACTAGGTATGGCTAAAATTATTACTAATTTAAAAGAAATACGCGAAAAAGCGCAAATGACCCAACAGGACCTAGCAGATGCCGTAGGCGTTCGCAGGGAAACCATCCTGCATTTGGAAAATAATCGTTACAATCCCTCACTGGAATTAGCCTTCAAAATCGCAGAAGTTTTCAACTTACAGGTTGAAGATATCTTTCAAAGAAATAAGGACGCCGATTAAAGGGAGCGGAATCAACTTAAAAAAATGAAAATTTTGGTTTTCACCACGTCCTAGTTTTAAGGTGGTGACCTAAAACGGTCTCTCCCCAGACCGTTTCACTCCCACTCTCTGTGCAGGGGTAATACTTCTTGGCGTAGCCAACAAGTCTTGCTCCCAACCGCCGTACCAAGAATTGATTCCAAAACAAGAATGCTGGGCGAGTTTTGCCCAGCATTTTTTTATACATTTAATTAGCTTGATTAGTTGGATAACGCGAAAGATAGCTTGATAAACGAGAAACTTTTCTTTTCAAAATTCTAATCTACTGATTTGAGGGCTTCCAGCATATCGACGTTTTTCAAACGATGATAGACGACCCAGCCCAGAACGATTAAGATAAAGGTAATCACTGCCAGAGGCACTAGATAGACATAAGGATCTACCTGAGTAGGATAAACTGTATCTTGGCTCATCATGGCAATAATCACACCATGGAGATAATAACCACCGACCAGACCTAGAATCATGCCAATCACCGATAGCAAGATGGTTTCGCGATAGATATACATCATGACCTCTCGGCTATGAAATCCCAGAACCTTGATGGTTGAGAGCTCCCGAATTCGTTCGGCAACATTAATATTGGTCAGATTATAGAGGATAACAATGGCTAGAGCAATAGATACCACAATAAGAATCGTCATGGAGGCATTGAGACCATTAACGGCTGTCTTCACCATCGTAATCATGGATGAGTTTTGCGTCAGAGAAGTAACACCTGCTAAATTCAACAAATGACTAGATTGCTTAGAAATATCTGACTGGGAGCTATCCTTCAGCTTAATCAGTTCACCATTATGAGTTGCTTTTTTGCCAAAAACGTTTTGGTAGTAACTATCCGACATAAAGATGTAGTGGCCAACATTCATATCTACTAGCCCCGCTACCTTAATAGTGTAAGAACGGCCCTGATCATCTTTTACAGAGAACGTCTCTCCTTTTTTGACACCATAATAAGCTGCTAATTTTTTGGAGATTAAAGCACCTTTATGATCCAGAACAAGCGATTGATTAGTTTTGGGATCACGCAGGCGGATAAAGGATCCAAAATCTTTTTGGTCCGTTGACATGATGGTAATGCTTTTCTTCTCATCCTGACCGCTGATTTTTTCATCTATGGTTTGCGCATGGAGGGATTGATAGTCCCTTACCTGATCAGAATGCAAGTAGTCATCGACTTGCTGACTCTCGGCTCTGCTGGCCTGTTCATTGCGCAGAATCAGCATATCGTAAGGGGTCAGCTGATTAAACTGGCGCTCTACGATTTTTCCTAAAGACGATTGCAACCCCAAACCAGCAAATAGCAGGGCCACAGAGCCAACAACGCCAAAGATGGTCATGACCATTCGCTGTTTGTAGCGGAAGATATTTCTAATCGTAACTTTTTGAGTAAAGCTCAAGCGCTGCCAGATAAAACTGATTCGCTCCAGTAAAATCTTAGAACCGCTGACTGGGGGTTTAGGACGCAAGAGCTGGGCTGGTTTTTCTCTTAATTCTCGTCTAGCAACCAAAAAGGCAGGAAGGGCAGCACTGATAAGGGCTAAGAGCAAGGATAAAACAGTATAAGACCAATAAAAATAAAAATGCGGCCGGCCCAATATGGTCAATTTTGCAGGATTCTGAGTCAAGATATAAGGTAACAGATAATGCCCGCCCAAAACACCAATAAGGGTTCCCAACAAGCCAGCAACAAGCCCATAAATGACAAATTTCTTGAGAACATCGCCATCAAAGTATCCTAGAGCCTTGAGAATACCAGCCTTGTTGCGTTCCTCATTGACAAAGCGGGTCATGGTCGTAAAGGTCACCAAAGCTGCTACAAGGTAGAGAACAACGGGAAAGATGTCACCGATGCGATCAATATTACGACTGATATCACCATAGGTCCGATAACCATTACTTCCGGGTAAGGTCGTACGACTGTAAGACCTGTAGCTAGGAGTTGGCAGTGTTTTTAGGGCAGCCTTAGCGTTTTGGATACTGGCCTGACTTTTAGCCAGCTTGGTCTTGCCTTGACTTATGGCAGCCTCTGCAGCCTGCAATTGCTGACCGCTTAGGTAAACTAACTGCCGCTCCTGCGCTTCCAGTCGACTCTTAGCTTGATCGACCTGAGATTGGGATTTGGCAAGCACTGCCTGTTTATCCTTTTTTATAGCGGCTAAACGCTGCTCCCCATTATCCAGCAGGCTATCATCCAAGGCTTCTTGCTTTTCCTTTAGCTTCTTTTTATAGTCACTAGCGTAGGGATTCAGGGATTGTAAATCTCGGTAGCGTAAGCGGGCTAAATTATAAACATCACTTGCAAAACTGTCTGCTGTCGTGACAGCATAAGCAGCTAAATCACCATCTCCTGCTGTAGAAGTTCCGAGATTTTTTGTTGACCAAATCTCAGAAGAATTGACAAAACCTACAATCTTGTAAGTTGTATGCTTTAGAATCCCTTGGGATTTTTGGGTGAAGCTAATCTTATCGCCTAGCTGATAATCCTTTTTTAGAGATGATGATAAAGCTATCTGATCAGGCTTGCTAGGCAGTTTTCCTGATACTATCTTATAAGACGATAATGTATCCGTTTTGGAAAAGATCCGCACTGCATCGTCTTTTCCTTTGATACTAACATCTGTCATGTAGCCATATTCGACCTTGGCTCCTCTGATCCTATTTAATTCTCTTTGATCGGTCTGGCTGAAGCCAGCACTAGCAATAACAGAGAGGTCCATGGTATGATGACGCTGCAAATAATCACTAGCCGTCCGTTCCATATCAGGGGCAGTCACCTTGAGTCCAATCAGGGCAAAGGCGCCTAGGAACATCAGGGTCATAATGGAGATAAAACGACCGCTAGAGCCTGTGAAAGATTTCCGAATATCCTTCCAAAATATTCTCTTCATATCTAAATGCCTCCTAATATTCCAAACTAGCAATATCTTGAGGATAGTCGTTGATTTCAATACTGCTAACCTTGGCATCATGCATGTGGATAACCCGATCAGCAATTGGGGCTAGAGCTGAGTTGTGGGTCACGATGATAACAGTTGCTCCTTGCTTGCGAGACATATCCTGCAGAATCTGCAGAACCTGCTTTCCTGTCTGGTAATCCAGAGCCCCCGTCGGTTCGTCACAAAGCAAGATCTTGGGGTTTTTAGCCACAGCTCGAGCGATGGAAACCCGCTGCTGTTCCCCACCCGACAGCTGGGCTGGGAAGTTATCAAGACGCTGTCCCAAACCAACTTCTCTTAAAGTTGCAGCAGCATCACGGGCGTCAGTAACAATCTCTGAAGCCAACTCGACATTTTCCTTGGCCGTCAAATTCGGGACGAGATTATAAAACTGAAAGACAAAACCCACGTCTGTCCGCCGATAATCTGTCAGTTGTTTGGAGTTGAAATTAGCAATATCCGTCCCATCAATGAGGACCTGCCCTTCATCATTGCTGTCCATACCGCCTAGGATATTGAGGATCGTTGATTTACCAGCACCAGAAGCTCCTAGAATAATCACTAATTCTCCTTTTTCAATTTCAAATGTAATATCCTTATTAGCAACAATCTCCGTGTCCCCCATTTGGTAACGTTTAAAAGAATGTTTCATTTCAATATAAGCCATTGGTAATATCTCCTTTATTAAGATACATAGGGCCGATTCGCTTGGCGAAAATTTCCGACAGAAAAATAGGAGAGTGACGACATGTGCTTAACACACGAAGAGGTTGGTCTTTTATCCGAGGAAATTAGGCCCGTGTTCAATTACTAAGATACGGCAAAGGCTTGTTATCTAAGCGCCTCGCACTTGATAACAAACGCCAATCACTATGGTGAATTGGCTACCTCCTCCCCCACTAACTTCGTTTGGTTAGTAAAATCGACTAACCAAACGAAGTGTCGCAGCCCTGTTTAATTTATTTATAGACCTAGATATTATAAGAGAATTTTATAAACTATAAAAGACCTAAAAATTGACAGCCTGTCAAGCTAGAAGCAGTCCAAAATCCTTATAATATAGGATTTTGACTTCAATGAGTTTCCCAGTTTGGAAGAACATTTGACAGGCTGTCAATTTTTTTATAAGATTAGCTTCATACAAGGAGGGACTATGGTTCAAGGTAGTAGAGAAAGTATTATCAATGCTGTATTTAGAATTGCTTCTAAAAATCCAGACAAAAATACCCTTACGATGACAGAAATCGCAAGGGAAGCTGGGATGTCACGACAGGCTATTTACCAAAAGCATTTCAGTAGCGTGGATGAGATCTTCGATTATATCCATAGATCCATGACAGAGGAAGGTTTTGCGACCTTTAAACGAAGCCTGGCTGATCCTAGTATTCATTCTATTTACGAGGCTGTCGCTAGAGACGTTATTCCCAAAGTCTATCAAAAGCGGATACAAGCGCGGATCCTCTATCACACCTCTATTGACGGCAGAGCCTTCAAATTTCTTGAAGAGAGTTATTTGAAGCTCCTCTTAGAAGCAGATGATATCTATATTATTAATAAAAGTCCCTTGATGACGCCCAGCATGATTAAGATTGTCATCAACTACATTTTTGCCCTAGTTGGCGAGTGGGTAGCTGAGGACTTTCCTGAACCACCGGAGATTTTTGCCAAAACTTTTTTAACCTTGATGGAGACTGCCCCTAAGAACCTCGTCAATGCTAAACCAAAAGTGAATCATAAAAACTAACGGCTGATAAACCCGCATTTTTGCTGTCCAGAAGCTGTTCTTGTGGCATTATACTCCTTATCTTTTATACACGAAAATCCCTTCAGAGCAAAGGGATTTTTCTTATATTTTTGCTAGGTAAGCACAAGCTAGCAACTCAGGATTTAGGTATGCTTTCTTATCATGATACTAGCAATCCCGTTCCCAAGCTCTTCTACTCTTTGACAAAGCGATCTAACAGACTCACAAATAAAAAGATAGCAACAAAAATAACAGTGATGGTAGCACTAGCTGGCGTCTCCCAATAATAAGAGAGAACGATACCAAGAAACATACCAATAAAGCCAATCCCAATAGCAGTGAGGATGACCCCCTTGAAACTATTAGCCATGCGCATCGCAATAGCTGCCGGTAAAATCAAAATAGTTGAGACTAAAAGAGCCCCAGCTGCGGGAATCATAAGAGCAATAGCAACTCCAGTCACAATATTAAAGGCCAGTGACATCCACCGAACAGGCAAACCATCTACAAACGCTGTATCCTCATCAAAGGTTAAAATATACATGGGACGAATAAAAAACACGGTAAGAAATAATACAAGGACAGCTATAGCAAACAAGAAAGCAATCTGTTCCTGATTAATTGTAACGATAGATCCAAAAAGATATTGGTCTAAGCTAATATTAGAACTGCTCGTTTTACTCATTACAAGGAGAGATACAGCCAAGCCTGATGACATTAGAATTGCTGTAGAAATTTCATTATAATATCGATAAATCGTTCTCAAGTATTCTAAAGCTACTGCTGCTACAACTACAACCAAGATAGTCATCCAGGTTTTATTCCACCCCAACAAAACTCCAAAAGCAACTCCAGCTAAGGAGACATGACTTAGAGTATCGCTCAATAAACTTTGTCGTCGTAAAATAAGAAATAAACCCAAAATTGGTGAAAAAAAACTCATTGCTACCACAGCTAGAAACGCTCGCTGCATAAACTCATACTGAAATATCTCAAGCATCTGCTCCACTCTCCTCCTTATCATGGATATTAAAACAGCGCCAAGGCAAATCCAGATTACGAACCAAATGGATATTTCGATCAGCATAATCTTTAACTTCATCAGGATCATGCGTAATCATTAAAACTGCTTTTCCATGCTTATGAGCACTATGATGCATTAGTTCATAAAAAGTCTCTGTCGTTCCAGCATCCATACCCGTTGTTGGTTCATCAAGAACAAAAACATCCGGATCCGAGGCAAACATTCGGGCAATGACAGCTCTTTGTTTTTGCCCCCCACTTAAGGCTCCTATTTTTTTTTGGCGATTTTCCCACATTCCTACTGCTTCTAAACTAACCTTAATATGCTCTTCATCATGCTGAGAAAGCCTGCGAAACCAGCCATTACGGGGATAGCGTCCTGACTTAACAAATTCGTAAACAGTAGAGGGGAACCCTGCATTAAAGCTAGCTATCTGTTGGGGTAAATAAGCTAAGCGTAACTTTTTACCCTCCTTATTGATTTCAGAAATATGTACTTGTCCATGTTTTGGCTTCAAGATACCCAAGGTAGCCTTAATCAATGTAGACTTGGCAGCACCATTCTCACCTGTCAACGTCACAAATTCGCCACTATTGACATGGTAGTAGATACCTTCTAACACTGGCTCTGCATCATATTGAAAGGACAGATTCTCAACCGTAATATATCTCACTTATTAAACTCCCTTTCTAGTTTTTCAAGGAAAGATGCAATCACCTCTTGGTCCTCCACAGAAAAATCCTCTAAAATATTATCATAAACAGATAAGGTCGCCTGATGATGCTCATCATGCTCCTGAGCTACATTTTTGGCGATTTCTGTCAAACTATAATATGAAATCCTAGCATCTGCACTATCTTTCGTCGTCACCAGCAAATCCTGTCTAATCATCGCCTTAACCGCCTTAGTTACTGCTGCCTGACTAATATTCAATCGTTTAGCTAATTCAGAATTTGTAAGACGCTCTTGGGCTAAGAGCATTAGAATATGTTCTTGAGTATTAGTCAACTCCAAATCAGATTGACAACGCCCTAACAACAACTCATTTTGATGTTCAGCCAAAAGTAGGATAGTATTAAAAAAACGATCTAAATGATGAGCTAAATCTGACATAAAAACTCCTTAACTAGTTAACAATTAGTATCTTAACATCTCGCATCTAAACCGTCAACCCCCACACCTATCTAAGTAAAAAAGTTTACAAATGAAGTTCTCCAGTCACCCCCCTAGCCTGCCTCCCAAAACACAAAAAAAGAGAAGGACTTCCTCCTCTCTACTAAACTCCGCCAGTAGGACTCGAACCTACGACATCATGATTAACAGTCATGCGCTACTACCAACTGAGCTATGGCGGATAATCTGCTAAGCAACTCCCCTATCTCGCAGGAGGCAACCTCCAACTACTTCAGGCGTACTAGGGCTTAACGACTGTGTTCGGCATGGGTACAGGTGTCTCTCCTAGGCTAGCGTCACTTAACTATGAAT
>NZ_JBZFUM010000018.1:0-46817 GCF_058314535.1 Streptococcus sp. ELY_125
TAATCTGGCTTTTCTTTGTGAAACATGGCCTTACCTCACAAACTGTTTTCTTTTAGTATACTCCTAAACAGAGCAAAAAGCTCTTAGAAATGTAATTCCAAGAGCTTTGTCTTCAGTCTGAAAGGCAGGTCATTGAACCTGCCTTTTTTATTACTTAAATATTATTTATAGAAAATTACTTAAAGCCACGCATCTCAGAATATTTTCTAATTTTTTCTCCTAAATAACTTTCAGGATGTCTTTGTAAGTAATGTTGACTCCTATAAATAAGACTATCACCATTCTTCATTTTTATATGTTCTAAAATAAGCGGCCTTAAGATTTCCTTATCCCCGATTTTCAAATAATTTAGAATTTCATTACCGTACTGATATTTTTTGACATAGCCTAGATAATTACCTTGCCAATGAGAGTCATCTTCTCGAAAACTTTGAAAACTACTTAAGGAATTCAGTAGCTTTTCTGATAATTCCAAAATATAAGTTGCATACAAAGCATCTATATCTTCATACTCAAAATATTGTTCTGTATATTTGCCAAGTATTTCATCAACGTTATCCTTATTGAGACTATTAAGTAAATCACTATCCCATAATTTACCACTGACTATACTCTTTATTTCATCTGATTCAATGCCACCTTGATATCTACGCATTTCTTGCTGAATTGAAATAATTGATTCTAAACTTTGATACGTACTATTATCTTGAACATATTGTTCCTTATAACCGTAATAGCTCCTCCCATCAATAAACGTATCAATTTTTTCTTTTAAAATATCATAATAAAAACCATTCAGGTAGTCATTGATAAATGCTAATTTATTGTTGAATTTCTGTTCACTCTTTGCCCGTTCGTCATAATATTTCCAAAATAAAGTGTCAACATTTATAGCTTTTTCTCTAGCTCGAAAAATTCCTGTCATAAACAATTCAAAGTGTTCTTCAAAGAGAATGTTGTATACTTCTCTGACATCAACTACCTCTAATCTAATTTTTTCAAATTCAATATTAAGCGGCATATAGCCCAAAACTATTCTCCAAAGATTTTCATCATATTTCTCAAAAAGAATATCTAAAATAATCATTGATGATAAAAAAGATTTTAATTTCCAATGTTCAAAATCATTACCAAAACAAATTTCGTCATAAGATTCAAACATTAGATTACGCTCTATATAACTATTTTTTTCATTATCGCCTAACCCCATTTTTGTTCCATATTCATCTAATTTACAATTATTTAAAACATCTTCAATTGCATTAGGAGTATAAAGATAACGATTCTTTGAGGTCACCTTTCCCCTTCTAATAAGACTAATCAATGGAGCATTATTTGAAGAAATTTCTTTATTAGTAAGCTTTTTATATTTCTTTTTTATACTTTTATCCTGCCCCGTAAGCCAATAAAATTCTCTAGAAGGTCTTAACTTTCGTTCTGAATTTATAATCTTAATTGTAGAATCTAATCTTAATGAAGCACAATCAATAAAATATTGCTTTGTTCTCTTAAAATTCATATTTCCTCTATTAAAAAGTGGTATTTTTTAGCCTGTTTTTTATAAAAAACACCTAAATTATACCACTTTTTTGTAGATATAATGTAATTATCCCTAATAAAGGGAAATTTTTAAGTCCTAATCGATGCGCATCAAATGGACGGATAGAAACTCAAACATAGCTACATCTATAGATGATTTCTGTGTTCATAGTTTCGCCGTTTCTTTGGTGTGCTTTTTCGTGCCCTTATTCGGCTGGCTAGTGTGTTTCTAATCTGTCCAAGGACGGAAAGGAACACGTTATGGCTAATAAAGTCAAAAACAAACGAAACGCAAACATTACTAAAGCTGTTAAAGCTGGTGACTGGTCTAGTGTAGATAAATTGCTCAGTCAGCCATTTGAAAATCTGAAACGTAAAGACAGGGATTACGGTTTATCTAGCCTCAATGCTGAAGTTAGAACTGAGGGAGAAGCTACAGAAGTTATAGATTTATATGCTGACAATACTTTCAATCCAATTGAAGAGTTGCTAGTAAAAGAGCGGAACGAATATCTTTATGAAGCTCTCTCAAAACTTACAGAAGATGACCGCCACATTTTCTTAGAGATGACTTTAAGTAGCGCTTCTGCTCTTCAGTTAACACGGGAAACTAAATATAAAAGTCATAAGACTGTTCTAAGCCATTATCAAAAGGCTCTGGATACATTAAAAGAAGAACTAAAAACTTATTTTTAATTTTTTTAGACAGGAATTACCAATTTCCTGTCTTTTTTCTCCTTATAGATGAGGAGGAAAAAATTATGACCTAATCAATAGTCCAGCTCATGACTAAAACCGAGCTATAGACTACTCTAACGCAATACAAAATGAAAGATATGAGGTAACTCACATGAAAACACGTAACCGTAAAACTGGCTATTCTGCTAATACTGCTAAAGAATACATTGACAACAAACAGGCTATTCACTGCCTTAGTACCGAACTAGAATCACAGTTAAAGTTTGAAGATAATCAGCCTACCGGTGAAATCATTGCCTATAAGGCTTGGTTCTCTCAAAAAGGACTCCCTCCTTTCCAAGTAAAATTTGAGTCAGAAATTGACTTGCCTAGCTATATGGCTATGGTTGAATTTGACACTCTTGAAGCTTGTGAAGTTGGCTTTAATGTTTATTTCCGTGCTCAAAACATCAAGGAGATTAAATAATGACTAAGAGAGAATTAGAACAATACCTACTTCAATCCCTGAATATGGGACTTGGAGCGCTGATGCAAGGTGAGACTAGCTATACAAACAGCTTCGACACCAAAATTATGCCTGATGGGTTCCTATTTATTCCACGGCTTCCAGCAGGTTATATCATTGATGATGACTTGTATCAAAAAATCTTCCTGATTGCCAATGCATCACTTTACCCACGCTATACCCTGCTCAAACAGAACTCTGCCTATTTCATGGCACTTGATACGGATGATATTCATGTACAACGTGGACTATTCTTTCCTTGGAAAAAAGGCGTTTCTGAGCGTTTAGTTATCTCAGACCTAGAGGAATTTGCTGGGGGACAAGATAAATATATCTTGCCTATCATGAAGAATCTATCTCTTAACTATAACAAGGTCACTTCACTAGCTATCGCTGGGAATAGTGGTTCGGGTAAGTCCTATGCGCTCACGTACTTCCTGAGCTTACTCAAAAACTTCTCAGAGCTTATCATTGTTGACCCTAAGTTTGATACTCCCTCACGCTGGGCACGTGAGAATGGCATTGCCGTAATTCATCCTCAAAAGAATCGTTCTAAATCAGATTTTGTCAGTGAAATCAATGAGAATCTTAGTTCTTGCTTGGGACTCATTCAGCAACGGCAAGAAATTTTGTACGACAATCCTGAACATCAATTTGCTCATCTCACTATTGTTATTGATGAAGTCCTAGCTTTATCGGAAGGGATCAATAAAACGATAAAAGACTCTTTCTTCTCTCTACTTTCACAGATTGCACTCCTTGGTCGTGCGACTCGTGTTCACCTTCTTCTGGTTAGTCAACGTTTTGACCATAATACCATCCCTGTTTCAGTCCGTGAACAGCTTAATGTTCTCATTCAGATTGGTAATATCAATAAAAAAACGACACAGTTCTTATTTCCTGACCTTGACCCTGAAGGCATTGTTATTCCGATTGGCAAAGGAACAGGCCTCATTCAAATCATTGATAATGAACACCCTTATCAGGTACTTCCCCTTCTTTGTCCTACTTATTACACCAAGAAAGGTATTTTGTAGCTATGAAAAAAAGCTTCTTTCAACGAACATATAACCTCGTTAATAACCTACTTCTATTGGGATTCCTCAGTGTGGTTATTAGTCTGGCTATGAGTTATCTCAGCTTCTTAATTGGAGAAATAACTATATCAAGCCTCACAAATGAAATCAGTCTCATTCAATCAAAGCTAAATATAACTGAATATTACACCAGCTTTTTAGGTGCTCTGCTAGTAATTAGTGCTATCTTTTTGATAAATACAGAACTACTGGAGCGTTTCTTGCGTGATTCTATTCTGAATTATTTCAAGTCCATCTATCAAACGATACGCTTGCGGCACTTCTTGAAACAGGATGAAAAATCTGAATCAGTTATTACCGTTGATAATCAGACGACTATTACAAAGTTCAATCCAATTCTCAAGAACTTCAATAAAACCGTCAACAAGTGTACTGTAGATGTCCGAAAAGAATCCGTCTCAGTCTTTATCAAGTATCCCAGCACTCAGCAAGCACAGCAGTTACTAGGAGAAATGGAAGCTCATATCAAAGAAGAAATTTCAAGCAGAAATCCTAATTACTACTTCTCTTCTCCAAGTAGGGAAGGTAATAAGCTCTGGTTCAAAGGTGCTAGAAGATAAACTAAAGGCGGTACTTGGCTCACAAGGTGAAAGCCAAAAGTACCGCCTTTTAAAATCTATCAAAGTCATGTAATGGGGCTACTACGACCCCCATTACATCAATAATCAGTAATCACTATTACCAAACTACTGGCAAACATCTCCTAATAGATAAGACCAATAGAAATGAGGTGACTGCCTTTGGCAAAAGATAAACGTTCTAACAAATGGACATTTCTACTCTATAAAGAAAGCGCTCCTGACAATTATTTGAATATTCTTGAAGAAATGCACATTCCATTTGTTCTAAGTCCTTGGCATGACAAAGATATCAATAAAGAGACTGGGGAATTTAAAAAAGCTCACAAACACGGTGCTCTGTTCTTTGATTCTTTAAAAAGCTATTCCCAAGTTTCTGAATTATTGACCAGTAAGTTAAACACACCAGCTCATGTAGAAATTGTGATGAGCCCTAAGGGAATGTATGACTATTTTATACATGCGGAAAATCCTGACAAAACTCGCTACAACATTGAAGATATTGAATCAGGCTGTGGCTTTGAGTTGGATAAGTTTCTTATTGATAACAATAGTGATGAATTTCTCTCGTCTGTCATCGATATTATTGAGGATCATAACTTCACGGAATTTAATAACCTAGTCAGATACGCACATCAAGAAGACAAGATGTTACTAAATCTCATTGTAGATAAGACCTACTTCTTTGCCAAATATCTTGATTCACGAAGACATAGCACTAACAATGAAAGGAAAACGGATGATTAACATTGTAGATAAAGATGACCTTATGGTATTAACAGGGTATTCACAAAGTCAGTGTAAAAAATTGATTCGCAAAGCAAAAATCAAATTAGTTTCTGATGGATTCTCTTGGTATGATAATAAGCGTGTTGGACGCGTTCCAATCAAGACTATAGAAGACATACTCGGCTTTAAGTTATCTTATAAAAATGGTATAATTCATGATGTACTTCAAAATGCTGGTCTACATGATACAGGAGAACAGCAATGACAGTTACAAAACAAAAAAAACGGAAAATGGTCTGTAGATATCAGTGATGGTTTTAGTCATTTGACAGGCGAGCGTGTCCGTCACCGTAAAAAAGGGTTCAAAACTCGTAAGGAAGCTGAACAGTATGAAGCAGATTACAGGCTTAATCATCTTCATAAGAACAAGCCTAATGATAAAATAAGTATCAATTACCTCTATTCTCTGGTCCGTCAAGAAGACCAACTAAGGGGAAATAAAAGAGGAACAGTTGATACTCAAGAATCCTATTATAACCAGTATGTTTCTAAATTTTTCGCTAATGCTGATATGAGACTTGTTACCATTAACGATATTAAAGAATATCGTGATTGGCTTGTTCAGATACCCAGTGTAAAAGGTGGAACGTTATCTAATACTCATATCAATCAACAGATGATATTCCTGCATAAATTGTTTGATGTTGCAATTGCAAAGCGATTTAGGAATGACAACCCTTGTAACGGTCTTAAAAGACTACCTGAACAACACAAGGAAATGTCCTACTATACTCCTGAGCAATTCAAACTATTTGATAGTCTCTTTAATGAGGAAGAATATCGCTATCAATTACTCTATCGAGTATTAATGTATACAGGTGCACGCCTTGGAGAAGCCTTGGCTCTCACTTGGAAGAATGTGAATTTCACTGAAAATTATATCGATATAACACATAGTGCTTATTATCGAAAAAATCAAGTTCACATTGGAACGGTTAAAACAACTCAATCAAGAAGACGCATCTATATACATTCTGCTTTTGCTACTGAGTTACAAAACTGGAAAGAGAAACAAGGAAATCTTCTTTCAGAATTTACGGATGACCTTGATAGCTTACAAATCTTTCAAGATTCTCCTGAAGTTCTGACATCATCTAATGTTACTAACTTCAGGACAAGATTCAAAAAGAGACTACCTAAGAATCTTAAAATGATTCGTAATCATGATTTCAGACATTCTCATGCAGCTTTCCTAAGCAGTCAAGGACTACGGAATGGAGAAGGAAAAGATTATATCTTTTTCACCCTCATGAAACGTTTGGGGCATTCATCCATTAACACAACTATCAATGTTTACTCTCACCTTTTCCCATCTCAACAAAAAGAGGTAGCCAATGCTTTTGACAGCTTCTAAAAAGTGGTCACAATTGGTCACCACCCAAAAAATAAAAGGGTCTAAACCCTTGATACGAAAGGAAACTATTAATCTTATGATGAATATGCAAAACATGATGAAGCAAGCCCAAAAACTGCAAAAACAGATGGAACAAAAACAAGGCGAGCTAGCTGCCCAAGAATTTATCGGCAAGTCAGCTCAAGATCTAGTTGTTGCAACTTTTACAGGCGATAAAAAATTAGTCTCTATTGACTTTCAAGAAGCCGTCGTTGATCCGGAAGATCTTGAAACCCTATCTGATATGACAACCCAAGCTGTCAATGATGCGCTGACTCAAATTGATGAAGCAACCAAGAAATCGATGGGAGCTTTCGCTGGTAAATTGCCGTTTTAAAAAGAATCGCTTGGATATTTTTCCAAGCGCTTTTTTAATCTTATCAACCGATTTTATTGGGTGATATAGATCTCCATATTAAAAATCTTAGTTAGGATATAAAAAGTAAGTCCATTGAGCAAAACCAGCGCTCCCACGATCATCAGCGTTAATTCAACACCAATTAACATCACACCTGTACTCTGTGAAATCATTAGAGTCACTAAGGGCAGAACCAATAACATAGAAACTGACTGAGCTGACTTGCTGGTTTTGATATACTGGGAGACCCCTAAGACCAAAAAACTCGATAACATCACAAGCAAAGGAGAAACCAAGAGTCCGCTCATTAACCAAGTCATATTAGGAAAAAGCAACTGCTTAAAGATATGATAGCCCATCACATCGACAACCACAGCATAAACGAACATGGCCATCCAAGTCACTAAAATAGCTGGAATCATAGAGGCTAGCATTTTCCCAATGATAAGATTACGGGTACTGATAGGGGTGCTGAGCAAGCCTTCCAAGGTCTTATGTTCCTTTTCTCCAATAAAGCTAAAACTAGCCATCAAATTGGAAAAAATAATCGGTAGCATCATAAAAAGAGGAAGCATAAAAAATACCAAGATGGCATAAAGTGGTGCTAGCTGACTATCAATAGTCTTGGGAAGAATTGACATCGGGAGATGATCAATGAAACTCTTCATACCATTGATAGAGCTAAGGAGAGCTTCGTTGGTTCCAAGCGATAACAATAATCCGGGAAGGATAAGGCTAAAGAGTAGAGGGAGAAAAATGAAAAGCCCTAGAATACTCTTATCTGAGAAAAAATCCTGCAAATCCTTACGGACAATTACTAGAATTTGTCTCTTATTCATCTTTTGCACCTCCTATGACCTCTAAATAAAGGTCGGTTAAACTAACAGATTCACGGACTAGGCTATAGAGTTGACAGCCTTGAGTCGTCAAATCTCGCACTAGGTGAGGAATCCCCTGACGTGTGATGTTTTTAACAAGGAGATAGCCCTTTTCAGCAGATGCTTCACCATATAGTTGAGCTAGTGTCTTCCCTATTGCTAATGGTTCCACTTCCAAGTGCAAGGGCTGCCCATCATCATAACTAGCTAGTAGGGGTTGCAAGTCCCCAGCTAATAAAATCTTTCCTTCTGACATAATAGCCACCTCATCTACTATCTCCTCTAAGCCGTGTAACTGGTGTGTACACATCAAAACGGTCGTTCCACGACTGGCAACGAGTTCCTTTAAGTAACTGAGGAAAGATTCTACCATTTGCGGATCTAATCCTGTAGTAGGTTCATCCAAAATCAAAAGCTTTGGCTGATGTAAAATCGCTCTAGCTAGAGCAGCTTTCTGGCGATTTCCTTTGCTGAGTTTCCCAACTGGTTCGTCCAGATAAGTCTCTAAATCCAAGCGTTCCACCACTTCACTGATCGCTTGTTCAATATCAGAATCATCAAGACCATAAAGCTGACCCCAGATTCTTAGATTTTCTTTGACAGATAGCTGCTCGTAGAGGTTGCCGTCATTTTGAACCCCAATATGCTTTAATAAATCAGCACGATTCCTTGTTGTTAGTGATTCCCCAAAAAGCTCAATCCTTCCGCTATCTGCTTTTAGCATTCCTAAAATAGTCCGTATCAAGGTAGTTTTCCCTGTCCCATTAGGACCTAAGAGGGCAACAATGCGACCCGCTTCTATATTTAATTCAACACCCTTAAGTACCGACTTATGTTTGAAATTTTTTGTTACTTGTTGACAGCTTAAAATGGGTTTTATCATTAGTCCACCTCCTTAGCCAATTCTAAGCAAAACGATTTTTGCTGGCAATGAGGGCAGGTTAGTTTTCGTGTCCTCGGTGTATGCGAAGCGAAAATAAAGGCTTTAAGCGAAACATTAAAGATTCGATGACAGTTCGGGCATAGATAAACGACGCGTCGATGATATCCGTACATAATCCCTGTCACGATGAAAAAAATGATTGGTAAAGCAAGCACAATCGTCCATTCATAGTTGCTACCATCAACAAAACTTGCATAGACAATGGTAACTGCCATCATCAGCACTAGACTGCCCCATAATTGCCATTGCAATCGACGCCAGTGTTTTTGATTTTTCATGCTTAGCGAAATGTCTGAAAGAGCTTTAAGAGACTGATTATCCTGTTTCTTCTTAAGCCTGTCAAGCAAATTGACAGCAGTGTCAAGTTTGCCCTGTCTATCGCTGATTTCTGCCTTTAGCTCTGTAATACGGTCGTTTAATAGCATCTGCAAGATCTGACTGACATTATCTTCAACCAAAACCTTTTTAATGTCTTCAATGGAAAAATCCATCTCCCTTAGAAAACAAATCAGTTTGAGCTGTTCAGCATCATGTTCTGTGTAGATGCGACGCCCACCTTCGGTTAATTGCGACGGTTTCAAAATGCCACGTTGATCGTAATATTGCACTGTCCGCACCGAAACACCAACCAACTTAGCTAATTCACCAGTCGAATAAGTCTGAGACATCTCTTTTATCTCCTTATATAAGATACAAAGGGCCGGTTCGCTGGACCAAAATCTCATAGGAGATCGACGACATGTGCTTAACACACGAGGAGGTCGATCTTTTTCCCGAGGAAATTAGGCCCGTGTTTAAGTTACTAAGATACAAGGGGCGACCGCGGATCAAGCCAAGCTGAACTTTCTTCCATTTACCCCTTGTTCTCCTATATCCTAGCAAATGACGCTGCGTTACATGCAAGCCAAAACATCACTTTTTTAGTATTTATTAATCGAATAAATCCCCCAAAGCTGCAAACGGATTGTCGCCATGCGCTTCTTCCTGCTGACTAAGGTAATCCTTGTTACTATCCAGTTCTAAAAAGGCTTTGTAAACACGCGCCGTCATTCGAGCATCCTCTAAGCTATCATGCCCACGTCCCTTGATACCCAAAAAGTCAGCTACACTTGTTAATTTAAGATTGACAATACCGTTTAAATCAGTCGAACGGCGCTCATAAGCCTCATCAAAAATATCAAGGGCATACTGCTTACTCAAATCCAAATCATTCTCAGCCAGAATGGGCAGGTCTGATTTTTCAGCATTATAGCCGATCAAGGGGAGCTCACCGATAAATGATTTAAATTCAGCCAGAACTACTTCTAACTTTGGTGCTGAGGCAATCTTATCTGCTGTAATCCCTGTTAAACCATTAATAAAACTTTGCAAAGGTACATCCGTATACACATAACGATCAAAATGACTGACCTCCTCATGATTTAGGATCCTCACGGCCGATATTTGAATAATATGACTGACATCCTCTACCCTATTAAATTCTAGATCAAAAGCAATATAAGCGTCTAATTTTTTCATGATATATCCTTCTTTTCAATAAAAAAACTGTCCTAAGACAGCCTCTGTATTTTCAATTACTTGCCACCAAACACCCGAGCAAAAAATCCTTTCTTTTGTGCACGAGCTTGCTGAATTTGAATCTCTTCAACTTGTGTACGAGCCTCATCCAATTCCAATTTAAGATTTTCACTGTCCTGCATAGCCGTTAAAGTCAGCTGTTGCTGCTGATCCAGCTGCTTATCTTTCTGGGCAATCTGGACATCCTTGATACTGAGCTGCTCATTCATAGAAGACAGCTGAACATCTTTGGCTTTAAGCTGATTATAGAGACGCTCAATTTCAGCATTCTTCTCATCAACCAAGATTTCCATTAACTCGCGCTGCTTAGTTTCTTCACTAACAGGTTCATCTTCAAAAATCGTCTTCTTATAGATTTCCTCGAGCTTAATTAAACCGTCGCGATTGACAACTGTAACGCCCTTCTCATTTTTATCGACAAACTCCTCAGGCAGAGTCTTGACACGATTATTTACTGCTTGGCGACTGACACCAAGAATTTCAGCTAATTCGCTGACAGTCTTTTCAATAGCCATAAAGTCCTCTTTTTATCCGAAAATTCTTATAAAATAGTATCATAATAGGCCTTTACTGTCAATCTACAGGGAATCCCCCCACAAGTACGCAAAGAAAATAGACATCATAAGATGTCATTGTGCGCATTTCAGCGTGAAAATTAATGGACAAAATAAAAGGTTGTTTTCTGAAAAGTTAGTCTCTAGTATTTTTATTTCTATCTACTTAACTATGCTTACCTCTGTAAGATAGGATAATATGGGTAGTTGATAGATTTGAACTAGTTGCTCCTTTTCAGCAATTTTACTAAAATTTAGATAACAACTCATCCAACTATTAACATTAACAGTAATCATCAAAACTGGTTCCAGCAACAATCCCATGCTATAATAAAGCTATGACACATTATCACACAATTATTATCGGAGGGGGACCAGCCGGTATGATGGCAGCCATTGCCAGCAGTTACTACGGCTTCTCCACCCTCCTGATTGAAAAGAATAAGCGCTTGGGTAAAAAATTAGCAGGAACTGGTGGCGGCCGCTGCAACGTTACTAATAGTGGAAACCTAGATGATCTCATGGCTGGTATCCCAGGCAATGGCCGCTTCCTCTACAGCGTCTTTGCCCAGTTTGATAATCACGATATTATTAACTTTTTCAAAGATAATGGGGTTGCCCTCAAGGAGGAGGACCACGGTCGGATGTTCCCTACGACCAATAAGTCACGCACCATCATCCAAGCCTTGGAGGATAAAATAAAGGAGTTAGGCGGCCGCATTTTGACTGAAACTGAGGTCGTATCTGTCAAAAAGGATCATGATCGCTTTGTACTTAAATCAGCCGATCAGTCCCTTACTTGCGATAAACTCATCGTCACAACGGGAGGTAAATCCTATCCGTCAACAGGATCGACTGGGTTTGGTCACGACATTGCCAGACACTTTAAGCTGGAGGTTACGCCCTTAGAAGCAGCTGAAAGTCCGCTATTAACTGATTTTCCTCACAAACTACTGCAGGGGATTTCTCTGGACGATGTCAATCTCACCTATGACAAGCACAGTATCACCCATGATTTACTCTTCACTCACTTTGGTTTATCTGGCCCAGCCGCCTTGAGACTCTCGAGCTTTGTCTCGGGTGGCGAAACCGCCCACTTGGATCTTTTGCCAGCTATGAATCAAGAGCAGCTGAGCGCCTTTCTTGAGAAAAATCGTGAAAAAACCATTAAAAATGCTCTTAAACTACTACTCCCTGAGCGACTAGCAGAATTTCTAGCACAGGATCAGCCAGACAAAGTTAAACAGCTCAACCCTAAAAAACTAGAATCCTTATTGACATCTATCAAGGATATGCCCATCAAAATAACGGGTAAAATGTCCCTAACCAAATCCTTTGTCACCAAAGGCGGGGTAAACCTCAAAGAGATTAGTCCTAAAACCCTTGAAAGCAAAAAAGTAGCAGGACTACACTTTGCTGGAGAAGTTCTCGATATCAATGCTCATACTGGAGGCTTTAACATCACTGCTGCCCTCTGTACCGGTTGGGTTGCCGGTAGTCCCCACTACTAGAGAACAGTATGACTACCTTCTTAAACAAGTATGATATTAAGTTTTCTAACAGTTTTTCTTAAGTATGCTTTTAGTGATTTTGATTATAATTATCTCATAATTCTTCTTATTTAACCCTTTGCAGCCCTAGCGGCTGCTTTTTCTTCTATTTTGATACAAGCCTTTCCCCTATTTCAAATTTAAAAAGAGTGGCTGAGTCAGTCACCCATTTTTTCTATAAAATTTCTTTTAATCGGTCAATATCTTCTTGCGTCGTTGACCAGCTGGTTGCCAGGCGAATTACCGTGTGATCATCGTCATATTTTTCCCAAAAGCTATAGACCACTTTTTTTGCTAAGGTCTTAAGCTGCTCATTTTCCACAATGACAAACTGCTGATTAGTTGGTGATTCATAATAGAACTGATAACCTTTTTCTCTCAGTATAGTTTTAAGCTGTTCTGCATAATTAAGGGCTTCTTGACCAATCTTGAGATAAAGATTATTCGTAAAGAATTGATCAAACTGCACACTAATCACGCGCCCCTTGGCAAGAAGCGCACCGTGTTGTTTGACTTGGGTTGCAAAGTGCTTAGGCTGATTATTGCTGGTAAAGACTACTGCTTCACCCAGCAAAGCCCCCAATTTAGTTCCACCGATATAAAAGACATCAGCTAACTCTGCTAAAGCAGGTAAGTCCACATCATTTTCCTTAGCTGCCAGACCGTAGCCCAAACGAGCACCGTCAATAAACAATGGCAACTCATGTACTTGGCAAACTTGGCTCAGCTCCTGCAATTCTTTATAAGTATAAAGAGCACCGTATTCAGTCGGCTGAGAAATGTAGACCATACCCGGAAATACCATGTGCTCGTGATTGCCATCAGCATAGAAATCTTCTAGAAAATGCTTGACATCACTAGCCCTAATTTTCCCATGCTCCTGCGGTAACTCCAAAACTTTATGCCCTGTGAATTCAATAGCACCAGCCTCATGGGTCGCAATATGACCTGTTCGGGCGGCAAGGACACCCTCATAGGGAGCAAGGACTGTATCGATAACGATCTGATTAGTCTGTGTACCACCGGTTAAAAAGGTCACCTGCGCTTCTGGACAGCCACTAGCCTCTCTGATTTTCTGAGTTGCCAATTCTGTGTAACTATCCAGACCATAACCGGTTAGATTCTTCTCATTAGTTTCTAATAAAGCTTCCAGCAACTTAGGGTGTGCTCCTTCATTATAGTCGTTTTCAAAATGAAGCATAGATCCTCCTTCCTAAATATCTGAAAAATCATAGAGCTGTGGATACTGGCCACACTCTGGATTTTGGGGATGGCAAATTTCACGACCAAAGAGAATCATCGCTTGATGGGCTGGCAGCCATTCTTCTCGCGGGAGCACTTCCATGACACGCTTTTCGACTTCAAGCGGTGTTGCCGATTTTTTAACAATCTCATGGTGTTTACAAATGCGCTCAACATGGGTATCTACCGCAAATGCTGGAATACCAAACCCCACACTCATGACCACATTAGCTGTTTTTCGCCCCACTCCTGCCAAGTTCTCCAACTCCTTACGAGTCTGAGGTACCATACCACCAAAGTTGTCAACCAATTGCTGGGCACACTTTTGCATGTACTTGGCCTTATTACGATAAAGACCCAAGCGTGAGATGTATTGGGATAGGTTCGCTTCACTAGCCTGAGCCATGGCTTGTGGTGTCGGATAAGCTTCAAAAAGGGCTGGTGTCACCTTATTAACCGCTGCATCAGTCGTTTGAGCTGACAACAAAACAGCTATCAACAATTCAAAATTATTCTTAAAATTCAAACTGGGCTTAGCATCAGGATACAAGGCAATAATTTCCTCAATAACCTTGCGCGCCCGCTTTTTAGATAAAACCATATCACTACTCTTTTCTACCTTAGTTATTATAGCATGAGTGATCAATCATCATTGCGCTTAAACTATCCACCGTAGCAAGGCAAGGCTGACGATACCAGTAAGAACCGCATACAGAAGATTCTTTGTCCGAACAGCAACAAAAAGTGTCGGTAGGCTAGCCAAAATTTCTAAACTATTTAGTATAGGAAGACGGCCGGTCCTCTCTGTGACCAAACTTGATAAAGTCAAAGCAAATAAAATAGTCACAGGTAGGTACCTTAAAAAACGGACAACAAGATCAGGAAGGCCACGATACTTAACTAGAATAAAAGGAGCTATGCGCGGAAGCCAAGTTACTACAAACCCCAACAAAATAGCTGCCAAAACATCATCAGTGAGCTGCATCCAACATCACCCCCACACTACAACCCACCAAGGTTGCTAGTAAAACAGCTAGAGACTCAGAAACCAGTAAGACCAAAAGGAAGTAGGAAACAGCAACAGCTAAAAGAACAAGTGCTAGTTTCCTTACTCCTGACGGTAGCATGGCTTCAAGTTGAAAAACTAAGAGACCGATAAACATAGCTATCAAGGCAAAATCTAACCCCAGCAGCTCGGGATTAGGAATAAAACTCCCCATTAAGGCACCTGCTACACTTGCCAAAATCCAAGCTAAGTAACTAAGAAGATTATTTCCGTGCATCCAATTCGCTGTAATATCTTTATTGTGAACAACTTCCCCCAAAAGGACGCCATAGCTTTCATCAGTAATTAAACTAGCTATCAAAAGATTTTGAATAAAAGGTGTCCGAGTGAATATAGTGGTTGCGTGTAGACTCATTAGCATGTTGCGCAAGTTGATCAAAAAGACCGTCACTGTAATCGTCAGTAAATCAGCCTGAGCAGCCAGCATGGCTACCATAGCGAATTGAGCCGAACCACCATAAACCAACAAACTCATCAATCCTACCTCTAGAATTGACAAACCAGCCGAGGCAGCAACCACGCCAAACGCAATTCCGATCGAGACATAGCCTAATGCTGTTGGTAAAGCAGCTTTGACACCTTCCCTAAATCCTTTTTCTCGCATATCATGCTTCTTTCAATTTTTTGAAATTTTTATCATTATAACAAATCAAAAATGCCAAAACAAGCGCTTTGACATCTACTTAATCCATCGTTTCAAAGGCAAGACTTGGTTTAGCATTGAGAGACAACTCGCCCCTATGCCCCTTTTCAAACTCAACTGCGGCCGCTAAGGCAATCATTCCAGCATTATCACCGCAAAGGCGCAAAGGAGGGATATTCACCTTAACATCCTTGATTTCCTGAGCTATCCGCTCGCGCAGCCCCTGATTAGCAGCAACACCGCCTGCAACGATTAAGGTCTCAACAGGGTACTGCACCAAAGCCTTCTTAGTCTTTACCATAAGAATATCTAAAACTGCCGCCTGAAAGGACGCTGCTAAATCCTCTAACACCAGATCTTCTCCCTTTTGTCGGGCATTGTGATGGAGATTGATAAAGGCTGACTTCAGTCCAGAAAATGAAAATTCCAAATTGTCCTCCCTGATCATGGCCCGTGGAAAGTCATAGATATCCTGTCCCTTGTGGGCTAAGTCATCAATCTCTCGACCAGCTGGATACGTCAAGCCCATGACACGCCCTACCTTGTCGTAAGCTTCACCAACAGCATCATCTCTGGTTTCCCCTATGATCTTATAGTCACCAGGTTCTTTGACATAAACTAGCTCTGTATGTCCACCAGACACCAAAAGCGCCATAAGTGGGTAGGATAGGGGGCCTGACTCACGCGCCGCCATGAGATGTCCTGCCATATGATTAACTGGAATTAAAGGAAGGCTGTTTGCCCAGGCAAAAGCTTTAGCTGCAGCCATTCCTACTAAAAGGGCACCAACCAAACCTGGGCCATAGGTCACAGCCACCGCATCTAAGTCTTCAGCCTTAAGACCAGCTTCGGCTAACGCATCCTTGATACAAAGGGTAATCACTTCGACATGATGGCGACTGGCCACCTCAGGCACTACACCCCCAAAACGCTTATGGCTTTCCACCTGACTCGCAATGATATTGCTGAGGAGCTCATCATCATTTTTCAAAACGGCCACACTGGTCTCATCGCAGGAAGACTCAATAGCTAAAATATATCTATTCTTTGTCATATTTATAAACCTCCAGACTGCCTATTGTTCCTTAAAATCACTTCGACGTATTCAACAGGCCCTATTTTTTAATACTTAGGTCTTAATCTTCTGCCAGACGCTGCATAATCAAAGCATCTTCCACAGGATGATGATAATAATCCTTGCGTCGAGCCACCTCTTTAAAGCCAAATTTTTGGTAGAGTTCCTGAGCCGGCCTATTAGACGCGCGTACCTCTAAAAAAATTGTCTCCGGCCTATGAATGATTTCTTCCAGCAGACGGCTGGCTAATCCTTGACCTTGATAGTTTGATTTTACAGCAATATTAGTTAATTCTAACTCGCCGACCAGATTTTGAATAGACATAAAGCCTATAATAGCCTGATCTTCGTAGACATAAAAATAGTCCGTATTATCCTGCTTCAGGTCTGTCAACACTTGCTGCAAGGTCCATGGTGATTGTTCATAAACATCACTTAGAATATCAAAAACAGCCTGAGCTAATTCTTCCTGTTTCATCTACACACGTTTAACATAATCACCAGGATCCGTATCCTGATGGGTCTTAAGCCAGGTTTCTTCTGCTTCTACTCGCTTCAAATAATCGGGGATAAAAGCATCGACATCCGCTGCCGATAAAGCTCTTCCTACCCGAGCAATGAGCCGAGCCGAAGGTAAACTAGGCACAAGCTTAGCCCAAGGTATGGTATCTTTAATTTGTGATTGAAAAGCTTCCACTTCCCCCACAAAAGTGACATTAGGATACTCTTTAACAAACGCCAAAACATCAGACAAACTGCTATGGCGTTCTTTAGTGACTGAGTGTCCCTCCAGATAAAAACCGGCATAAACGTTATTGCGTCTAGCATCTATCAATGGAACAATCAAACCCTCCTCATCAAGATCTGTTAAGGCTAGCAAGCTAGAAACACCAACCAGATCGATATTCAATGTGTAAGCTAAGGTCTTAGCCGTTGCAACAGCCACTCTCAACCCCGTATAAGAGCCTGGCCCCTGAGCAACCGCAACCCGATCTAAATCACTAGGTTTCCAGCCAGCTTGGGCCATTAAAAAATCAATTGTCGGCATCAGGCTGATACTATGATTCTTTTTAACCGTCAAGGATAGGTCAGCCACCAACTGATCATCTTCCATCAGAGCTACTGACAAAGCCTGATTGGAGGTATCAAAAGCTAATAATTTCATCATTTCCCCTTGTCAATTTCCTTCCTATTTTAACATAAATTAGAAGGCTTAGCACCCAAGACAACCCTATCTTTCTTAATCCTTTTTACTAATCCCTCACTTTATGGTATAATTTTGGTAGTTATAACGATTCAGGTCAAATCTATTACTCTATACAATTTCATAAAAAGCAATCAAAGTGAACCAGCTTTTTTCTGTCTTCTTTGATTGCTTTCATTTAGGTTTGCCTGACCAATCAGAAAGGATAATCATGATCTATAAAGTTTTTTATCAAGAAACAACCGACCGCAGCCCAAGACGTGAAACAACTCAGGCCCTCTATCTTAGCATTGATGCCAAGGATGAATTAGAGGGACATATCAAGGCTCGAAAATTAGTAGAAGCAAATACAGACTATAACATTGAATTTATTGAACTACTATCTGATAAACACCTTGAATACGAACAAGAGACAGATGCCTTTGAATTAACGGAGTTTTAATATGTCAAACATCAATCTGAAACCCGAAGAAGTTGGGGTTTATGCTATTGGTGGACTTGGCGAAATCGGTAAGAACACCTATGGAATCGAATATCAAGATGAAATTATTATTGTTGATGCCGGCATTAAATTCCCAGAGGATGACCTTCTAGGTATCGACTACGTTATCCCCGACTATTCCTATATTGTCGAAAATGTTAATCGCATCAAAGCCTTAGTTATCACTCACGGGCATGAGGATCACATAGGTGGTATCCCCTTCCTACTTAAACAGGCTAATGTCCCTATTTACGCAGGCCCTCTGGCTTTAGCTTTGATTCGCGGTAAACTCGAAGAACACGGTCTCCTGCGTGAAGCCAAGCTCTACGAAATCAATGACAATACAGAGTTGACCTTCAAAAATCTTAAGGTCACCTTTTTCCGTACGACCCACTCGATTCCAGAACCCCTTGGAATTGTGATCCATACACCACAAGGAAAAATTGTCTGCACCGGTGACTTTAAATTCGACTTTACCCCAGTAGGAGAACCAGCGGACCTGCATCGAATGGCTGCCCTCGGTGAGGATGGTGTCCTCTGCCTTCTCTCTGATTCTACTAACGCCGAGATTCCAACCTTCACCAACTCAGAAAAAGTTGTCGGCCAATCCATTATGAAGATCATTGAAGGTATTCATGGACGTATTATTTTCGCTTCTTTTGCTTCCAATATCTTCCGGCTTCAACAGGCTGCTGAAGCTGCAGTTAAGACTGGGCGTAAAATTGCAGTTTTTGGCCGCTCCATGGAAAAAGCTATTGCCAATGGGATTGAACTTGGCTACATTAAGGTTCCAAAAGATACTTTCATTGAACCTAATGAAATTAAGGATTATCACGCTAGTGAAATTTTAATTATGTGTACAGGTAGTCAAGGAGAATCCATGGCTGCTCTAGCTCGTATCGCCAACGGAACTCACAGGCAGGTCACCCTGCAGCCTGGAGATACTGTAATCTTCTCGTCCAGTCCAATTCCGGGTAATACAACCAGCGTTAATAAATTGATCAATACCATCCAAGAAGCTGGCGTCGATGTTATCCATGGTAAAATCAATAATATTCATACTTCTGGACACGGTGGCCAGCAGGAGCAGAAACTTATGCTCCGCCTCATCAAACCTAAATTCTTCATGCCCGTTCACGGTGAATATCGTATGCAAAAAGTACACGCAGGCCTCGCTGAAGATACAGGTGTTCCACGTGACAATATCTTTATCATGGAAAACGGTGATGTTCTTGCTCTTACTGAGGATTCAGCTCGGCGTGCTGGTCACTTCAACGCCCAAGATATTTACGTTGATGGTAACGGTATTGGCGATATCGGAACAGCTGTTTTACGCGACCGTCGCGATTTATCAGAGGATGGTGTTGTTCTAGCAGTAGCTACTGTTGATTTCAAGAGCAAAATGATTTTAGCAGGTCCAGATATTCTCAGTCGTGGTTTTGTCTATATGCGTGAATCAGGAGACCTCATCCGTCAGGGACAGCGCATCCTCTTCAACGCTATTCGCATCGCCCTTAAAAATAAAGACGCTAGCATCCAAAGCGTTAATGGTGCTATCGTCAATGCTCTGCGTCCTTTCTTATATGAACAGACCGAACGTGAACCAATTATTATTCCAATGGTCCTAACACCTGATAATGATAACTAGCTCAATAAGATACTGAGCAAAAAGTGGTTGGGAGTAAGACTATACGAATGCGATGAACACTGTTCATTTTATTCCTACTCCCCTAATTTTATAGAAAAGGCTGTTGCTTATCACTACAGATACCAACTAACAATAACAGTATTAAGTGTTGATTGGCCTCTCCATTGCGGAAGAAAACGGCCAAGATAACAGTCTTGAATTTTAATTTCTTTTTTATCACAAAAAGCCTTGCTAAGATGGTTGTTTAGCAAGGCTTTATCTTTTTTATTTTTTATCAAGATAGATTGTAAAATAAAGTGCAACAAAAAAACTCATAGAGCCTCAATCGTGTAAACTATAAGTAACCACACTAAACAGTACACGAGAGGAATCTATGAGCTACCACCATATTACCATAACTGAACGTATTAAGATAGAGGCTTACTTAGAATTAGGACTGAAGCCCAGCCATATTGCTTCAAAATTAGGCGTCAATAGGTCTACCATTTTTAGGGAATTGAAGAGGTGTCAGGGAAACTACTCAGCTTCCATAGCCCAAAAGCACTATGATTTTCGTGCTAAACGCAAAGGGAGAAAATCTATTTGTACACCAGAGCTCAAAGGTCGAAAAGTTAGGTATTGATTTTTACTTCGCAGACGCCTACTCCTCTTGGCAAAGAGGGAGTAACGAGAATTCAAATGGGCTACTTAGAGAATACTTTCCCAAGAAAACTGACTTATCCTTGATAAGCGATGAGGAATTGTATTCAGCTTTAGTTGAAATTAACCAACGCCCACGAAAATGTTTAGGTTACAGAACAGCTTTTGAGGCACTGTTGAATGAGTTTTAAAAAAGTTGCACTTATTATTGCAATTCATCTCAAGCATTAGGATAAATATAACTAACAGAACCAGGTGTCACACTGTTATTAGGATCGAACCAACCGCGATAGTTGCCGATTTCCTGCTGATCCTTATAGTTTGATTCAAGAACTTGAATTTGTCCATCAGCACTAACATCTGTAACATAAGCTACATGGCCATAGCCACCGTCAGTCCAGCAAACGATAGATCCAACTTGAGGTGCTGAACCTACAGTATAACCATCATTCGCCGCACTGCTAGCCCAGTCACCACCATTACCCCACCAGTCTCCGGCCCAACCAGTCAACTGTTTTACACCCCACGTACACTGACCAACAGGGTAGGTATTGACAGCCGTATCCACTGATGCAACAGACCCCTGATCTGCTGCAGGGGCAGCTGCATCTGTTGCAGGCGCTGCAGCTTCTGCTGGGGCTGCTACACCAGCCACTTCAACAGTCTGTCCTGGAAGAATCGTACTTGAAATAGTCATCCCGTTATTAGCTGCTAGTTGATAAGGATCCATACCGTGCTGTTCTGCAATGCTAAAGAAACTATCACCATTTTGAACAGCGTAAGTCTCAGCGTGAGCTACTTGACCAGCCAGACCAACTAATACAGCTGTTGCAGCAAAAAGGCTAGCAGTTGTTAATTTTTTATTCATGTTTATTCCCTCTCATCAGTACTATAATCTCAGCAAAAGAGCCTTAGCAGACAGGCTCAGTACTCTTTAACTGGGTTATGTGATTAGTTTAACAGAAAAAAATAACAACTCCATTAACTCCCAATTAAGAAACATCGTTATTCTAATGACATTCCTCTTGAAATTTGTTATTTTTTTAATCAAAATGACATATAAAAAGAGTTGAAACACAAATGCCCCAACCCTGAACTTTTTCCTTAAGGATCAATATAAATCTAAATAGTTGTCAACTTCCCATTGAGAGACAAAAGCTGCATAGCTAGACCACTCCAAACGCTTGGCCTCTACAAAGTTAGGATAAATATGATCTCCAAGAGCGGCCTTAACAACATCATCTTCCTGCAAGGCCTTAACCGCATTGTGCAAAGTAGAAGGCAAGTCACGGATTCCCGCTGCCTGACGTTCCTCCTCTGTCATCACGTAGATATTGGACTCGACTGGCTCTGGCGCTTCGATCTTATTTTCAATACCATCAAGACCAGATTCAAGTAAAACAGCTAAAGCAAGATAAGGATTAGCTGTTGGATCAACTGAGCGCAACTCTAAACGCGTCCCCATTCCGCGTGAAGCTGGAACACGAATTAATGGAGACCGATTTTGCCCTGCCCAAGCGATATATACCGGTGCCTCATAACCGGGAACCAAGCGTTTGTAAGAGTTAACTGTAGGATTGACAATAGCCGTGTAATTATAGGCATGCTCCATCAAACCGCCTAGGAAGTAATAGGCATTTTGGGAAAGCTGCATGCCTCTTGGATCTTCAGGATCAAAGAAGGCATTTTGACCATCCGCATTGAAGAGAGACATGTTACAATGCATCCCAGATCCATTAATACCAAATTTAGGCTTAGCCATAAAGGTCGCATAGAGACCGTGCTTACGCGCAATCGTCTTAACCACTAGCTTGAAAATTTGGATGTGGTCACAAGCCTGCAGCACATCACTGTATTTGAAATCAATCTCATGCTGGCCAACAGCTACCTCATGGTGGCTAGCCTCTACTTCAAATCCCATTTGGGTCAGAACATTAACAATTTCACGGCGCGTATTGTCTGCTAAATCAGTTGGAGCAAGATCGAAATAACCACCTTTATCATTAACTTCAAGTGTTGGATTTCCCATACTATCCATTTTGAATAGGAAAAACTCCGGCTCAGGCCCTAAATTAAAGGATTTGAACCCCAACTCTTCCATGTGACGAAGGGCACGTTTTAAATTACCGCGAGGATCACCTGCAAAAGGTTCACCTTGAGCAGTATAGATATCACAAATCAGACCTGCAACAGCCCCATTTTCCCCTCCCCAAGGAAAAACGGTCCAGGTATTAAGATCCGGGTAAAGATACATGTCTGACTCATTGATGCGGACAAACCCCTCAATAGATGAACCGTCAAACATAGCCTTATTAGACAGAACCTTATCAAGCTGCTCATCAGTAGCAGGTATCTCTACATTTTTCATTGTTCCTGCAATATCTGAGAACATTAAACGCAAGAAAGTAACATTTTTCTCTTTGACTTCGCGACGGATATCATCTGCTGTGATTGCCATGACGGCCTCCTTTTTCTAATTTCCATAGAAGACAAAAACGTAAAGCCCCTGTCTCCTAAAATATCAATCTATATGATTTCGTCATTTACATACGAAAACCACCAATGTTGGAATTGGGTGAAGTAAAACGCGCCTGATTTCGCAACTCGTCCTGAAGGATACGACGGACGTCGGCATCAGTTAATGGCTTTTGCTTGTCTTTTACTGCTTGTTTACGTTTTTCGTACTCCTTCTTAATTGCAGCAATATTAAGTCCTTCATCCAAAAAATCTTTAATTTCCAGCAAGACATCCATATCATTTAAAGAATAGAGACGACGATTACTAGAACTACGGTCAGGAGTTAAAAGACCCTGATCCTCGTAATAGCGGATCTGTCTAGCAGTTAAATCAGTTAGTTTCATAACCGATCCAATTGGGAAAACGGCTAGAGAACGCCTGAACTCTTTTTCTCGCATAATAACTGTAACTCCTTTCACATCCCATTATATCTGAAAATTCAGTCTTGTCAAGCTCGAATGTTACATTTTCTAACATAGATAAAACAACCTTATTAAGAACGGTTCCTACACAAAATCAAAGAGAAAAAACCAGCAAAACTGTTTTCAATAATAAGAAGTATTTTTAAGTCAGTAGGATCAGATTATAAATAAAAACTAAGCTTAAGTAACTAGTCTAGTTTGGTTATCTGGCTCCAATAACATTAATCCTTCCTGATCAAGCGCTTACGTAGCCAATCCACATCTATATTAACTAAAGTAGCTATAAACACTCCTATAAATGTTTCAAAGATACGAGCAACAGTATAGGTAAACGTATCTCCTGCGGGAATTGAAAGAGTAATAATTAACAGAGCAGCAACGCCACCGATGACACCCGATTTATTATTCATAGCAACATTGGTCATGATCGTCAACATCGTAAAAATCGGCACAAATACAAGCGTCACCCATAGGAGATTATCAAATAAAGCAGTTAAGCCAAAGAATAACAGTGAATAAACACCACCAATTGTATTCCCTAAAATACGAGAAGCCCCAAAATGGACACTCTTGTCAAAATCCTCTCTTAAACTAAATACGGCCGTTAAAGCACCAATTTGTAGCCCTTCAAAGCCAAATAAAGAAAAGAGGGAGAGAACTAAAAATACAGCTAAACCCGTCTTAAATGTTCGCATCCCTAATTTAAACTCTTGGGGATTAAAGCGAAATCGTCCCAATATTGAATCCTACCTTCCACAAGTTCACTTCCTTATTCATTCTATCATAGTTTTGGATGATAATCACAAAATTTTCTGATAATTCCTGCTGTCCTCCCTTCTCTATTTCCAACTTATAATACAGCCATTAAGAGAAGGGGATACTGTTTTTCAAGCGTCAGACTTAGTTTATAGTTAGGCTTTCTAACGAAGAACGGGGCCGATCGAACTATCGAATTTCTATATTTTCATAAGATCTCCCTTAGTCATCCCACAGACTTCGACGCTTTAATTTTTCTTCATAGAGGCTTCCTTTAATATACTCCGCCAACAAGTCATTAAGGATATTTAGCTCAGTTGCATAGCGCTTTTCCATTGATCGATCAAAACTTTGCTCAGCTTCTTTTATTTTAGCAATAAGATCCTCACCAGTTTGTGTCAAAGACAGTAGAGACCGGCGGCGATCGGACTCCGATATTTCTTTTATGATTAATCCTTTTTGAATCAGACTCTTCACCAATCGACTGGGGCTTCTTTCCTCACAAATTAATAATTCTCCCAAATGCTTTAGAGATAATGGACCATATTCCTTTAGCACCAATAGAACCTCACTCTGATTAGGGGTAACACCTGCAGATGACATTAAGTGAGTGTATTCCTTCATAGCTATATTATCAGCGCTTCTAAATAAATATCTAAACTGTTTTCCTAGCGAATCCATTGTTTCTCCCCACCTCATTATTCTTGTCTACTATTTTACACTAGATTAGGTAAATTGTTGACAATAAAATAATTAAAAACTAGAATAGATTTAAATAGATGACATATCATCTATTTGGCGATTTATCAAAAGGAGTTCTTACATGACCACAACCACTTCATCCCGAATTATCAAACACGCCTTTGTTACTGGGGCAACCGGACTTCTGGGTAACAATTTAGTCCGCGCCCTATTGAAGGAGAAAATCCAAGTGACCGCTCTGGTTCGCTCCATGGACAAAGCTAGACAACAGTTTGGTACCTTGCCTATCCGTTTTGTTCAAGGAGATATTCTCAATCCAGAAAATTATAAATCTCATCTATCCGATTGTGACAGCCTCTTTCACACAGCTGCTTTTTTTCGTGACAGCCATAAAGGTGGCAAGCACTGGCAAGAACTTTACGATACCAACATCACAGGAACTATAAATCTCTTGCAGGCCGCTTATGATGCTGGGATTCGCCAAGTGGTACACACCTCATCCATTGCTGTCCTTACAGGCCAGCCTAACCAGCTCATTGATGAGACCATGTCCCGCAGCCCCGATACCAAAATAGAATACTATCGCAGTAAAATTCTCAGTGAAAATGCTGCTAAAGATTTTCTGGCTAGGCATCCCGATTTATTTTCAACCTTTGTTCTGCCTGGATCCATGTATGGTTCGGGAGATATGGGACCGACTTCCACAGGCCAGATGATTTTAAATTATATGCAACAGAAACTTCCAGGGACTATCAAAGCCAGCTATAGCGTAGTTGATGCTAGAGATGTGGCAGACATCCATATCCGAGCTATGAAATATGGCCGCAAGGGCGAGCGTTATTTGGCTGCTGGACAATACATGACCATGCAGGAACTAATGAATACCTTGGAGGCCGTGACAGGAATTCCTGCCCCCAAAAGATACATTCCTCGTCCCTTGCTACGAACCCTTGCTACTTGGAATGAAATCTATCACTCAATTACCGGCAAACCTGTCTTAGTCAGTAAAGATTTAGTAGGCCTTTTTGCCAAGGAATACCAACGCACCCACTTTGATCATACTAAAACCAAAAAAGAACTGGGAGGATATTTCCGCCCAGTTGAAGAGACAATGTTAGCTACCATCAAATGGTACCGTAATCACGGTTATTTGGATTAGCACAAAAATGAGAGTGGGACAGAAGTCAATTGATATAAAAAATCGACTTCGTCGTCCCACCTCCGCACAGTTGATTAGGATAGCCGCTAACAATTGCGGAGCAAGGATTTAGGACCTCCATCAGCAGTGGTTCATTGGTGCTAAAGCACCTAATGAACTATGCAAGGGAAAGACTTCTTGACAGGGCCAACCAGTTTTTTCCCAACCACTGGCCTAGCAAATAAAATTAACCAAATAAATAAGGCTGAGAACTTCCTCCAGCCTTATTTTTGATATCGACTCTGCTTCTTTTCTGCAAAATCAAGATTTTGCAGAAACTGATGGGCTCAACCTTATTTTTCTGTCAACGCAGCCAAGCCTGGTAATACTTTATACCTTGCTAGATTTTCTAACTCACACCGCTTCGTAGAAACTCTACGCGATGTACAGAAAAAAAGAGACATCCGTCTCTTTTTTTCTAGCCTTCAAAGCCTATTTCTCAGTAAGTGCTGCAAGTCCTGGGAGAACTTTTCCTTCTAGTAATTCCATTGACGCGCCTCCACCCGTAGAAATCCATGAGAATTTATCAGCACGGCCAAGATTGATTGCTGCTGCAGCTGAGTCACCACCACCGATAATTGATTTAACACCCGGTTGTTTAACGATAGCATCCATCACACCGATTGTACCTGCTTGGAAGTCAGGGTTTTCAAAGACACCCATAGGACCATTCCAAACAACTGTCTTAGCACCAGTAAGAGCTTCGTCAAATTTAGCAATTGATTTAGGGCCAATGTCAAGACCAAGGAAGCCAGCATCTACAGCTTCACCTTCAGTGTCTTTAACCTCAGTATAGTCAGCAAATGCATTAGCTTCTTTTGAATCTACCGGCAAGACTAATTTACCATTTGCTTTTTCAAGCAGAGACTTGGCAACTTCTAACTTATCTTCTTCAACCAAAGAATCACCAATTTCGATACCTTGAGCCTTGAAGAAGGTATAAGTCATACCGCCACCGATAAGAACTTTATCTGCTTTTTCAAGTAGATTTTCAATAACACCGATCTTATCAGATACTTTTGAACCACCCAGGATAGCGACAAACGGACGTTCTGGCGTTTCAACTGCCTCTTGGATATAAGCAATTTCATTTTCAAGAAGGAAACCAGCAACCGCTTTTTCAACGTTTGCTGAGATACCAACGTTTGAAGCATGCGCACGGTGAGCTGTACCGAATGCATCGTTTACAAAGATGCCGTCGCCAAGACTAGCCCAGTATTTACCAAGTTCTGGATCATTTTTAGATTCTTTTTTACCGTCAACATCTTCAAAACGAGTGTTTTCAACCAAAAGAACTTGTCCATCTTCAAGAGCATTGATAGCTGCTTCCAATTCGTTACCGCGAGTAGCTCCTGGGAAAACAACATCTTGACCAAGTTTAGCAGCTAAGTCTTTAGCGACTGGTGCAAGAGATTTACCTTCTTTATCAGCTTCTTCTTTCACACGTCCAAGGTGAGAAAAGAGAATTGCACGTCCACCTTGTTCGATGATGTATTTGATGGTTGGAAGCGCTGCAGAGATACGATTATCATTAGTGATGACACCATCCTTCAGAGGAACATTAAAGTCAACACGAACGAGAACTTTTTTACCTTTCAAATCAACGTCTTTAACAGTCAATTTCGCCATTACATAAGACTCCTTTTTATATTAATACCTGTATTATATCACAACATAAGGGGATAAGACAATCAAATGAAGCATTTCACAAAATTCTACTCGATAAAGAGACACCAAAAAAGAGAGCCCACAGGCTCTCCTACTATCACTAATTAATAAAATTATTTAGCGATTTTTGCAAAGTATTCAAGAGTACGAACCAACTGTGAAGTGTATGACATTTCGTTATCGTACCATGAAACTGTTTTAACCAATTGAGTGCCATCAGCACCTTCAGTTACTTCTGTTTGAGTTGCATCAAACAATGAACCAAATGACATACCAACAATATCAGAAGATACGATTGGGTCAGTGTTGTAACCGTACGATTCAGTAGCTGCTGCCTTCATAGCTGCATTTACTTCATCAGCAGTAACCTTCTTGTCAAGAACAGAAACAAGTTCTGTCAATGAACCAGTTGGAACTGGAACACGTTGAGCATGACCTTGAAGTTTACCATTTAATTCTGGCAATACAAGACCGATAGCTTTAGCAGCACCTGTTGAGTTAGGAACGATATTAGCTGCAGCAGCACGAGCACGACGGAAGTCACCTTTACGGTGTGGTCCATCAAGGATCATTTGGTCACCAGTATAACCATGAATAGTTGTCATAGTACCAGCTTTGATACCAAAGTTTTTATTCAATGCATCTGCCATTGGTGCAAGACAGTTTGTTGTACATGAACCAGCTGAGATAACTGTTTCAGAACCATCAAGAACATCATGGTTAGTGTTAAATACAACTGTTTTAACATCTGATCCACCAGGAGCAGTGATAACAACCTTCTTAGCACCACCAGCATGCAGATGTTTTTCAGCTGCTTCTTTAGTAGCAAAGAAACCAGTTGCTTCAAGAACGATTTCTACACCATCGTTAGCCCAATCAATTTGTTCTGGGTCACGTTCTGCAGAAACTTTAACAAATTGACCGTTAACTTCGAATCCACCGTCTTTAACTTCAACAGTACCGTCAAAGCGACCTTGAGTTGTATCGTATTTCAACAAGTGTGCAAGCATTGCTGGGTCAGTAAGGTCATTGATACGAGCAACTTCAACACCTTCAACGTTTTGGATACGACGGAATGCAAGACGACCGATACGTCCGAAACCGTTAATACCAACTTTAACTACCATGTGTGATTTCCTCCTTATGAAAATCAAGAAAATTTTTTATTAAGGGCGAACCCTTTAACGATTTGTGAAAAGGTTAACTTGCGAACGTTCACAAAGCCCCTTCAACATGATTATTATATAATCTTTTTCTGCAAATTGCAACCACTTACTATCACCCAACCAGACAAAAAGACCAGCAAACACGCTGGTCTTTTACTGCTAACCACAGGTGAATTAAGCCTCACCTGAATTTTTCTTAATGATTTCTTCTTGAACAGATTTTGGAACATCTTCATAGTGGTCAAATACCATCATGAAAGTACCACGTCCTTGAGATGCTGAACGAAGAACAGTTGCATAACCAAACATTTCGGCAAGTGGTACATAAGCACGAACGATTTGGCTGTTACCATGTGCTTCCATACCATCAACACGACCACGACGAGCTGTTACGTGTCCCATAACATCACCGAGATTTTCTTCAGGAACCGTGATTGTTACCAGCATCATTGGTTCAAGAATAGTTGGTTGTGCAGACTTAGCTGCCTCTTTCAGAGCCAAAGAAGCGGCAATCTTGAAGGCTGTTTCAGAAGAGTCGACATCATGGTATGATCCATCATAAAGCTTAGCCTTGATATCAACCAAAGGATAGCCGGCAAGGACACCGTTTGCCATTGCTTCTTCCAAACCTTTTTCTACTGCTGGGATGAATTCACGGGGAACGACACCACCAACAATAGCATTTTCAAATTCGAAACCTTTACCTTCGTCATTTGGTATGAATTCAATCCAAACATCACCAAATTGACCTTTACCACCTGATTGACGTTTAAAGAATCCACGAGCTTGTGTAGCAGCACGGAAAGTTTCGCGATACGATACCTGAGGTGCACCAACATTGGCTTCAACCTTAAATTCACGTTTCATACGGTCAACAAGGACATCCAAGTGGAGTTCACCCATACCAGAGATAACTGTTTCACCCGTTTCAACATTTGTTTCAACGCGGAAGGTTGGATCTTCTTCAGCCAATTTTTGCAGGGCAACACCCATCTTGTCTTGGTCAGCCTTAGACTTAGGTTCAACCATGAGCTGGATAACTGGTTCTGGAACTTCGATAGACTCAAGGATAACTTTAGCCTTCTCATCAGTCAAGGAATCACCAGTTGTTGTTTCTTTCAAACCAACGGCTGCCGCAATATCGCCAGCATAAACAGTTTCAATTTCCTTACGGCTGTTGGCGTGCATTTGAAGGATACGTCCGATACGTTCACGTTTACCTTTAGTTGTGTTCATAACATAAGAACCTGAATTAAGGACACCTGAGTAAACACGGAAGAATGTCAAACGCCCTACAAATGGGTCGGTCATAATCTTGAAGGCAAGAGCTGCAAACGGTTCTTCATCAGATGCTGGACGTGTTTCATCCTCATCCGTATCTGGATTAACACCCTTAATAGCAGGAATATCAACTGGACTTGGAAGGTAATCAACAACGGCATCAAGCATTAATTGAACCCCTTTGTTCTTAAAGGCTGAACCACAGAGAACTGGGTAGAATTCGACATTGATCGTTGCTTTACGGATACCTGCTTTTAACTCTTCGATTGTGATTTCTTCACCTTCGAGGTACTTCATCATGAGGTCTTCATCAGTTTCAGCTACCGCTTCAACTAATTTTTCACGATACTCTTGCGCTTGTTCAAGGTATTCAGCTGGAATATCCTCTTCCAGAATATCAGTTCCAAGGTCATTAGTATAGATCTCAGCCTTCATTTTAACGAGATCAATAATACCGCGGAAATCATCTTCAGATCCGATTGGAAGTTGAATAGGATGTGCATTAGCTTGAAGGCGGTCATGAAGAGTGCTTACCGAGTAAAGGAAATCAGCACCAATTTTGTCCATCTTGTTAGCAAAAACAATACGTGGAACACCGTACTCAGTTGCCTGGCGCCAAACCGTTTCAGTTTGAGGCTCAACACCTGATTGCGCATCGAGAACAGTTACCGCACCATCAAGGACACGGAGAGAGCGTTGCACCTCAATGGTAAAGTCAACGTGCCCCGGTGTGTCAATGATGTTAACACGATGATCATTCCATTGTGCTGTTGTTGCGGCAGAGGTGATTGTGATACCACGTTCCTGCTCTTGCTCCATCCAGTCCATCTGTGAAGCTCCTTCGTGAGTTTCACCGATTTTGTGAATACGACCAGTATAATAGAGGATACGCTCTGTTGTAGTTGTTTTCCCAGCATCAACGTGAGCCATGATACCGATATTACGAGTTTTTTCCAATGAAAATTCGCGAGCCATTATGGTTTTCTCCTATAATCTATAATTTTTGTAAAAAACGGATAGGCAGGGACCTACCCGTTTCCACTGTTTACCAGCTTAATTGAACACGATTCGAGAGCGACCAGTCTAAAAAGATAACCCCTAGAAGTTGCAACTTTGTTGGCAGTTTCCCTTATTTTGTCTCTGCTCTCTTCGTCTCTGTATCTTAAATAATTGAGTTCGGACTAAAATTCGGGAAAAATAGGAAATCTTCCTAGAGCCCAAAGGCTCGTCGTCACATTTCCTATTTTTCCTAGAATTTTCTTGACGTCCTCACATCTTAAATTACCAGCGGAAGTGTGCAAAGGCACGGTTTGCTTCTGCCATACGATGAGTATCTTCACGTTTCTTAACAGCAGCACCTGTATTGTTAGCAGCATCCATGATTTCTTTAGCAAGACGGTCCTTCATAGTATGTTCACCACGGGCACGTGAGGCATTAACCAACCAACGAAGACCAAGTGTTGTACGACGTTCTGGACGTACTTCAACTGGGACTTGATAGTTAGAACCGCCGACACGACGAGCACGCACTTCAAGGACTGGCATGATATTTTCCATTGCTGTCTCAAAGAGTTCAAGAGCATCATTGCTTGTTGCTTCCTTAATTTGTTCGAAAGCACCATAAACGATGGTAGCAGCTGTACCACGTTTCCCGTCAAGCATAACGCGGTTGATAAGACGTGTCACAATTTTGGAATTGTACAATGGATCTGGTAATACTTCGCGCTTAGGCGCTTGATTTTTACGACTCATTAGTTCTTATCTCCCTTCTCTTATCCTTTAGGACGTTTTGCACCGTACTTAGAACGGCCTTGCTTACGATCTGCTACACCCGCTGTATCAAGCGCACCACGAACGATATGATAACGTACCCCTGGAAGGTCTTTAACACGTCCACCACGAATAAGGACAACACTGTGCTCTTGAAGATTATGGCCAATACCTGGGATATAGGCAGTTACCTCGATAAGGTTGCTCAAACGCACACGAGCAAATTTACGAAGGGCAGAGTTAGGCTTTTTAGGTGTCATTGTCCCAACACGAGTGGCAACACCACGTTTTTGCGGTGAAGAAACATTTGTTGTTACTTTTTTATGACTGTTATAACCAACATTCAGAGCTGGTGAGTCAGATTTTTCAACTTTAGATTTACGCGGTTTACGTACCAATTGGTTGATTGTAGGCATCTACACTTTCTCCTGTAAAATTTTATTTTTGGTTGATATAGCGCTTGGTGACAGCCTATATCTGTGTGTACTTTGCAACATTTGTCAGCACGTCCCTGTACACTTTGGAGAGACCAAAAGTAAAAAGTACCATTTATCATAATACTACAGTAGCACTATTTTGTCAATGTCTTGCTTTACTTTTTAAAAAAGGCCGGAATTAATCTCCTACCTTTTAATGCTTTTATTAGAAAATTTGAAAGCAGTCATTAATAATTTTAATCAGCTAGAAACTTTTAAAATAGGTTAATATCTGTTCTCTCAAATTATCGCTAAGGACTGACTTCGACACTGCCATCTTCACCAACCTTGACATTGGTATCCCCACCATTAACTTCAACACCTTCTTCACCAACATTAACGTTGGAATCTCCGCCGTTTACTTCAACGCCTTCTTCACCAGCACTGACTTTAGTGTCCTCGCTGTTGGTCTCAGCACTATCATCAGAAGTCTTTTTTTCACTCTTTTTCACTGAGCTTTGGCTGGTTTTTTCTGTTTTATCAGATTTGTCACTAGATTCTTTTTTAGAATTACCGCAAGCCGCAAGACCAACAAGCAGTGTTAGAGTTAAAACAGTTACAACGAGTTTTTGGAAGTTTTTCATATAAAGTCTCCTTTTTTATAATAATCTTAATCTATCATAAACTTTCTAAAAAAACAAGAAATATTTTAAGATTATTTTAAAGCTTCAAAACTTACCCTTAAAGTTCCAAGCAGCACCAAGCAAAGAGAGATTTATACGAATAAGAAACTGCCATTCTATTGATCAAAAATATTTCCCCGTTCAACTTCCAACTTTTGCTCTTTCACATCAATATTAGTTACTGTTAAGAGTGATTTATAGGACAAATTATCACGTTTTTCTTGACCATTGTCAGCAAAAACAGCAACACCGACTAATTCACTTTCAAATTCTTTAAGCAGGCTAATCATACCAGTGATTGTGCCCCCTCCTTTAAGAAAATCATCCACAATCAAAACACGGCTACTGGGTTTGAGGCTGCGCTTGGACAAGAACATTTTTTCGATACGGTCACTGGAACCACTAGCATAATTAACCGACACAGTCGAGCCTTCCGTAATTTTTAAATCTCGACGAACAATAACAAACGGAACATTTAGAACATTGGCTACAGCATTCGCAATTGGAACTCCTTTAGTGGCCACCGTCATGACAGCATCAATTTTTTGACCCGCAAAGCTGCTGGCAATTATCCGTCCAATACTTTGCAAGATATGAGGAGTACTGAGCAAGTCTGATAAGTAAATATAACCACCAGGTAGGATGCGATCGCTTTCCGACAGACGCTCACAAAGTCCTTCGACAATTGCTTTGGCCTCTTGCTCTGAGATAGTCGGTGTAAAAATAACCCCACCGCTGGCACCTGTAACGGTCTCGATATGACCGATATGACTATTCTCAAAAGCGCGCTTAATAATAGCAACATCTTCTGAGATTGAAGACTTAGCAGCTTCGTATTTGTCAGCAAAGGTATTTAGACTAGTCAGAGTATAAGGGTTGTTGATAAGGTAATTCGAAATAACAACCATACGTTCACTTCTTCTTAATTTCATTTTAACTCTCATTTCCTATTGATTCATTTCTATTTTATCATAAAAATCAATAAAAGACGAACATTATAGGAATGTTCGTCTTTTATTCTATAATTTAGGCTTGTAGAAAGCGCGATTATCCAGTGGAAAGATCCTTCGTGTCATTTCGCCATCATCAACCTGAGCAAGTGCTGCTGTCATCATCATCATTTCCGCATCAATATTATCAATCATGTGAATGATTTCTGCTTCCATGACCTGCGGACGAACTGGACTGCCGTATTCTAACTGACCGTGGTGACTCAAAACAACATGGCGCAAAAGCGTTACATCTTCGCGTTCATCTTCTATATTAAGCTCCAGTATAGTTTTGGTAATTTCTTCATTGACAAGAGCAATATGGCCAATCAAATTTCCGCGAATGGTATACTCTGTCCCATCAACACCGGATAGCTCGATGCATTTAGCCAAATCATGGAGCATAATTCCGGCAAAAAGCAAGCTTTTGTTGAGAGTAGGATAAATATCACCAATGCTGTCAGCCAGACGAACCATGGTGGCTGTATGATAGGCCAAACCATTTTCAAAGGCATGATGGTTGGTTTTTGCAGCAGGGTAACTGAAAAACTCTTTATCAAACTTACGGTAGAGGGTACGAACAATTCGCTGCCATGTCGCATTCTCAATCTTAAACATCATATTTTCCAAGTAGTCTTTAATTTCGACAATATCGACAGGTGATTTTTCACGGAAGTCAGCAGGATCATGAGGCTCACCTTCCTTAACGTTGCGCAAGGTAATTTGATTCACTTGAGGTGTCCCATTGTAGACTTCCCGTCGTCCCTGCATATGGACAACCTTCCCAACTGTAAATTCTTCAACATTATGAGGCTGAGCATCCCAGAGATTGCCCGAAATCTCACCAGAGTCATCTTGAAAGGTCATCGCCAGATAATCTTTTCCGGCTCGAGTTTTGCGAAGTTCAGCTTTCTTGATCAGATAGAAACCTTCGAAAGCCTCATCTTTTTTCATTTGGTTAATCTTCATGGTCATCTCCACCTCCTATTTGCGGAATACTAAGCAAAGATTGGGTGCTAGCATCCTGATAATCCTCAACTGTATCCAGAGCCTTAATAATCGCATTCGTTCGCGTCGTTAGTAGCGTATCGACCGTTTTACTAGCTGTATTGAGCTGCTTTTGTGCCTTGGTTAGCATACCGCCAAATTTTGTAAATTCCGTTTTGACATTGCCCAAAATTTTAGAAATATCATCAGCATTCTTCTGGATATTCAGTGTTTTAAAGCCAACCGATAAGGAATTTAAAAGAGCAGATAAGGTACTAGGACCAGCGACAACAATATGTTCTTCCCGTCGCAAACCATCAAAGAAAGTACTGTTGCGAACCACTTCTGAGTATAACCCTTCAGTCGGCAAAAACATGATACCAAAATTGGTTGTTTCTGGTGGATTGAGATATTTCTTTTGAATGTCTTTGGCAAAGCGTTTGAGGCTGGCTAAAAGTGACTTCCGATAATTGTCAATCTGCTCACTGTCACCAGATTCGTAAGCTTCTTCTAGGCGATAGTAGTCTTCCAGCGGAAATTTAGAATCAATAGGCAGATAAACGTAATCATTCTCATGACTGCCAGGTAGTTTAATCGCATACTCTACACGCTCTGAAGAACCCTTTACTGTTGCAAATTCCCGTTCGTACTGACTATCCGTCATGATATCCTCAATAATCTGACCTAGCTGCAGCTCTCCCATAATGCCACGAGTCTTAGTGTTGGAAAGCACCTTGTTTAGGGTGCCGACATCCTGAGCCACACTTTTCATTTCACCCAGACCTTGATTAACAGACTCCAACTGTTTCGATACAGTCTCAAAAGAGGTTCTCAGTCGACTCTGAAGCGTTTGCTCCAACTTCTCTTCAACAGTCTGGCGCATCTGGTCTAAACGTTTCTCGTTTGACCTTTGCATATCCTGAACGGCAGTCGTCAAATTTTGATTAATAAGCTCCAAGCGCTGATCTGAACGATCGCGACTGTCGGTCAGGTTTTGGTGGAGGACATCACGAATATCTGCTAGTTGCTGATAGAGCTCTGTTTTTAAAGCAGCGATTTGTTGATTAAGTTCTAGCGCCTGATCTTTTTTTGCCAAATCCAGTTGATAGGAAAGTTGTTCTGAGAGATTATCAGCATTATTATCCAGCTTTTTTTCCAACTGACCTGATAAACCAATCAAGTGCCTCACTATATAAACGGAAAGGCTCAAGCCAGCCAAACCAATAATTATTAAAAATCCGACCATTTCTTATCCTTACTCTGAATAGCAATAACGTAGCCTGTTGCTACAGTGACCTCAATAGGTTGATTCGTAAATTCGTTACTGGAATATATTTTCTTTTTGAAAAAATTATCACCCGTCAGCTCATATTTAGCTCCCTTAATCGCTAAATCTGCGCTATCTGATGTCATAAAAGAGATATAGGTCATATCCCTCACTGGTTGGAGTTGATGAGTCCCCGCTGGAAGGAAGCAAATACGATTTTGCTCATCTACTAAACTGATTTGCTGCATATAAGGAGCGATAGCTGGGTCGCTAGGGAGGAAAATATTTGATAAGGTATGATCGATACGGCCGCCAAATGCTCCGTAAATAGTCAAGACGGCTTTGGGATACTGACTCAATACGGTTTTGACTGCTAGTTCGGTATCCGTATCATTCTTCTCACTTGGAGCTTGAATCATTTTCCCTGCCTGCTGCCTAATCAAGGCTAGCTCCTCGACAGTAACAGAATCAAAATCCCCTACTGCTAAATCTAAAGGAAAGCCATGCTGCAAAAGCCAGAGACTGCCTCCATCAATTCCGACATAAACATCAAAATCCCTAGCAGGAGCGCAAGGCCTCCCACCGGCAACTAGGGCAACCTCAGTCATTGAGCGCATCCTCTAAGGTTTGGACTTGGGCTGTTAAATCATCAGCTTTAAAGAGGTAGGAGCCTGCCACAAAAACATTAGCTCCAGCCTCCGCACAGTCTGCAATCGTACGATTATCAACACCACCGTCAACCTCAATATCAAAGTCATAACCCGTTTCTTCCCGCCAAGCCGCTACTGTTTGAACCTTATCCAGCATTTCAGGAATAAAGGCCTGTCCCCCAAAACCTGGATTAACGGTCATAATCAACACTTGGTCAACCAAGGGCAGCAAGGGAACTAACGTCGATACTGGCGTTCCTGGATTGATTGCCACACTAGCCTTCATTCCTGCAGTCTTAATCTTTTGCAGACTGCCATGAATATGTTTCGTTGCTTCAACGTGGATGGTCATAATATCAGCACCAGCCTGAGCAAAGGCCTCAACATAGCGCTCAGGATCAACAACCATCAAATGACAATCAAAAACCATTTTGCTGTGCTTACGCATACTAGCAACCACATCTGCTCCAAAACTAATATTCGGAACAAACTGACCATCCATGATATCAATATGAACATAATCAGCATTAGTGGCGTCAATACGTTTGAGCTCATTTGCAAAATTGGCATAGTCAGCAGCAAGGATTGAAGGAGCAATCTTTTTTATCATGGATTTCCTACTTTCTTTTAATAATTTTCTTGTAGACTTCTCGGCGATTCTCAATTTCACTAAGGAATTGCAGGTAATTATCATAGCGTTCCTGCCAGATATGGCCGGCCTCAAGAGCTGTCTTCACAGCACAGTCAGGCTCATGCGTATGGGTGCAAGATCGGAATTTACAGCCATGACTAGCTTTACGAATTTCAGGAAACGCTTCGCTTAAGTCCTCAGCACTGCCAATCTCATAATTAAGAGAGGAAAAGCCGGGGGTATCAGCGATTTTACCACCGTAAGCGTCATATAAACTGACTGCCCTAGTAGTGTGGCGTCCCCGTCCCAGACTATCAGAAATAGTTTTGGTTTCTAAGTCTAGCTCAGGAGCAATTTTATTGAGCAAGGTAGATTTACCAACACCAGTCTGCCCCATAAAAACGCTCACTTTTCCAGATAAATAAGGAAGCAGCTCATCTAACGACCAAACAAAATCATAACCGATAATCTGGTACTGTCTACGGATTTCTTGCATAGCCATTCTATCTTCCAGCAAATCCATCTTGGAAATATAGATAATAGGCCGAATCTGCTTCCCTTCCAAAAGGACTAGGAAACGATCGAGTAAATTGCTATTAAAATCCGGCTCCTTGGCGGACATAATGACAACAGCCTGATCAATATTAACAATGGGGGGACGCACTAGACTGTTCTTGCGATTATGGATTTTCAGAATATATCCTTCTGATTTTTCTTCAGCCGAAAAGTCAACAAAATCCCCTACATAAGGCGTGTGCCCTTTCTTTCTGAAGTTTCCGCGGGCTCTTGTCTGGTAAAGCTGACCGTCCGCCTCGATGTAATAAAAACCGGCCAAAGCCTTGATAATTCTACCTTGCAAATGAACTCCTTTATCAATTTTATGGGCTTATTATATCACAAAAAGAAGGCTGGCAGTCGCTAGGAAGGGTAAAACAGCTTGCATTTTTAAAAAATTAAGGTATAATATTTTTATCTGCGGAGATGGTGGAACGGCAGACACGCATGCTTCAGGCGCATGTGCCCATACGGGCGTGAGGGTTCAAATCCCTTTCTCCGCATTTGATTGAGAAAGATTAATCACAGGTTGGTTTTCTTCCTGTGATGTTTCTTTTCAATCAATACATTTACAAAGTCAGATAAAAATGGATTTAGGTAACTCACAATTGATACTGAAGCAATTCATTTTCAAAAGACTCTTTTGGAAAGGTGGCCCAGCTTGGTACGGCACCGGACTCGAAATCCGGCAAGTGAACTTTGTTCACGCGCGGGTTCAAATCCCGTCCTTTCCTTATTGTTAGCGAGCTCTCGTCTCATATAGACGGGAGTTTTTTGTCATAAAAAGGATTGGGGGCGTTCTTTATGGCTCACGACATAAATGTGATAAATAATTCACTTTTTATTGACAGTATTTTGAAGAAGTGATATATTTATAACAGAAAGAGTTAGAAATAATTAACATTTATCTTATATAGAAAGAAGGGATAACTTATAAAAAAAGATATTTACAAACGGATGACATTCGCTATTGTGCTTCCTCAACTATTTGTCATCTGGTTAATCTCAGCTGACTCTCATCCTGTCTGGATCAAACATGTCACCTTTGGCATTACAATGGCTTTGATTTTCCTTATTTTTATCATTGTCAATACCGTCAAATTTCCTGATAAACCTGCCAAGTCTGCTCTTAAAAAGTACCTCAGCAAAAACAAAAATTCCGCTGGACCTACTTGATACCAAGTTTATCTGTTATCCCAATTATGATTGTCAATGCCGCAGTTAGTTCAAATCCTGTTAGTATCAAGCTTGCTGTTTTAGGCATAACATTTGGTTTGATAGCTGTCATTTTCGCGACTACTGTTTGGCTGATGAATCGTCACAAAAAAAGAATAGGGAGGTTGTTTACTAATGAAAAATAAAAAATGGCTCTATATTTCCTGGCTTCTGATGTTACTTTTGTGGTTTCTAACACCGCAAAGTCATCCTGCTTGGATAAAAACTACTGCCTTCATTATCGTTTTACTGTTTCAAGCTGGCATTTTTTGGCTCTTTCGCAAAGAAGCCTTTCAAGATCCAGAAGATCGTTATTTTGGACTGACTGAAAAACTGTACAGCCTAACACTTTTTGCAGCTATGGGGGTTTATACCAAAGGTATTTGGGCTCTTACTCCAAATAGCAATCCTATCTGGATAAAGCATGTCTTTTTAGGATTGGGGCTCTTGATTTTAGTTGCTTTCTTCCTCTACTTTGCTTTCAAAAAAGTGGATGAAAAGCCTGATGAACGCTTCTATGCTGACTTGGCTAAGGCTGCTTGCCTGACCTTGAGTTTGATCTTAGCTTGCTTGATGATTTTGAGCGTTATCGTCTTCTTCTTCCCATTTACCTTGACAGCTGGTATGATTTTGATCTTCGGCGCAGTTATGATTTTGGCCTTTGATATTGCTTTTTTCCTCTTTGAGAAAAGAGGTGGTTAAGATGGCTAATATCCTAACTAATCTCAAAGAATTACGCAAGGCGAAAAAAATGAGCCAGCAGGAACTGGCACAATTAGTCGGCGTGCGCCGCGAAACCATTGTTCATCTGGAAAATAATCGCTATAATCCTTCTCTTGAAATGGCTCTCAAAATCGCCGAGATTTTCCAGCTGCCCGTGGAAGATATTTTTCAACTGAATAAGGAGGAACAATCATGAAAACACAAACTTGCCCTTACTGTGGGAAAAATCAATTTGTTACAGCTAAACAAAACAAAGGCTATGCTGGTGTTTCACGTTCGGGCAGTGCCACTAAGCTAGGTCAATCGCTCTGCCTAGAAATCTGTAAAAACTGTGGAACGGTTGTTCGATTTTTTGTGGAAGAGCCTGAAAAATTAAGCTAATTAAAAAATCCTGCTCGTTCAGCGGGATTTTTTTGATAAGGTGAGCAAGCAGCAACTCAGTAAAAAGGTCAAGGCTGTCATACTGCCGGTTCCATATTTCTCAAGCAGACTGCTACTAATAAAGAGATTAAAAACAGTAGCCATGAGGGCTAGACTAGTCATCATCACCATGATAAGATCCTGTCTTCTTTTGTCCAGCAGCTGGTAAGAATCTGTCCATAAGCCAAATAAAAATAGGCAAAAAACGACCAGGCAAAACAAAAAAAGAGATTGGCAGGTCTTAGCCAAAGCGGAAAGACGGTATAAAGCCCGCCAAAAAAGAAGCCACCCAAAGGAAGTCCCAACAAAATGAGAAAATGTAAGCCAGCCTGTATGATATAAAGACTGGAACAGAGACCCGCTAAAATCTTTATTAGTTTCATAAGCTCACCTGCTTCTATTTCACTATCACTTTTAATCGAAACAACATGAGATAATATTTTAGTAATTTCAATTTCATACTTTTCTGTATCGTCCTCTCCCTATAAACTCTATAACTCCTTTATCTCTAAGAATTTGCAACTGCTGGCGAATCTTGTCCTTTATATGATTATTATTAGGAAAAATTAATTTTAATTCACTCTCAAAACTGTACATTTTTTCAAGAGTAAATTCATTTTTTTCTATTTTGTCTATGCATTTAAGGATTTCTAAAAGCCACCCTCTAGTAGTAAGAGATTGTGTTCTTAGAAAGAGAGTTTTTCCAAATTCTTTCGAAACTAATTCAGGTTCTCTAACTTTACCATTTTTAACAAGAAATATTTTTCCTTTTGAGGGTACTTGTGATAAATCAATATTACAACCTATCCAACCTGCTCTTTTAGCGGTTGGTGCGAGAGGCTTTCTCTTGATAATAGCGCTTTTTGTTATAAATTGTTTTGGCAGTACTAGAAAATTTTGAACCTCATAATTCTTTGAATAGGTCAAAAAGAAAAAATTGGGATTATTATCAGCTTGGACTCGTTCAAGCATAGTTGTATAAGCACCATCAGTTATGATTGTTGAAAATTTACCCTGTTTACTTTTCAACTCAAATTCTTCTGAACAATTAGGACAGAAAAAATCAGCCACAGGACGATTATTTTCAAAATGAGTCAAAGGCTCTTGACCACAATTTGGACAGTAAGATTGCCTGTCGACCCAATCTTCAGTTAGAATACGAGCCTTTTGACTATTATTGCTATAACCTTCAACTAAATCTAAATTGAATTGTAACTGCATAGGAACCCCAAAATGACTTTAATAGTGACAAAAGTCTTCAAATTAAATCTAAATAATATGACTAATGACCTTCTTGTATATATTCTTTTAAATCTTTCTGATCGGTAGGCATGTAATGTTGGTAGTAACTGTCGTTTCCCACCTGTTCATTTTGTAAAAGGCTGTAAGGTCATTGATTATTTTCTCTCTCAATTTCTATTTTAATCCAGTCTCTCTCAACGCATCTGCCAATCTAGCAAAATCCATAATAGACAAGGCTTCGCCACGGATAGATGGCTGGAGTTCAGCTTGTTCCAAAGCGGCTTCCAATTTAGCTTTGATATCTTCTGACTTGCCAAAGCGGTTGGTTAAATTATTCCACAAGGTTTTCCGACGGTGCACAAAGCTGGCTTTTGCGACATCAAAAAGGAAATCTTCATCTTGCACTTCCACCAAAGGCTGATTGCGGCGTACCATTTTAAGGATGGCTGAGTCAACATTTGGCGCAGGCACAAAGACCGCCCGTGGTACAATAAAGGCAACCTGAGTCTCCATATAATACTGCACTGCAATCGACAACGACCCGTAAGCCTTAGTGTTAGGCTCGGCTGAAATCCGGTCGGCTACTTCTTTTTGCATCATGACTACAAACCCTTGAAAGGGAATCCTACTCTCAATTAAGTGCATCAAAATTGGCGTGGTGATGTAGTAAGGCAGGTTGGCTACAACTTTGATAGGTAGGTCAGGATTTTTAAAGTTTTGAATTTGTGTTTGCAAGTCCGCCTTGAGGATATCTTGATTGATTACCTGCACGTTGTCAAAATCACGCAGGGTATCTGCCAAAATCGGAATGAGACGCTCATCAATCTCAAAAGCCATGACCTCAGCAGCCTTCTCCGCCAAAAACTCGGTCAAAGCCCCGATGCCGGGGCCAATCTCAATGACATTGACGTTCTGGTCAACCTCTGCCACGTCAACAATCTTCTGTAAAATATTGGTATCGGTCAAAAAGTTCTGACCGAAGGATTTTTTAAAGGTAAACCCATGACGCTCTAAAATGGCGCGGGTAACGGTTTTATCTGCGATTTTCATGACTAATCTTTCTTCTCTTAAGGAACTAAATACTGGTAAACTGAGGGCTACTTATCTTTAGTCAGTTCTTTAGTGCGCTCCAAGGCTTGATTAATCCCTTGGATCAGTGAAGCTTGCAGGCCAGCTTGAGTCATAGCCAGCAAGCCAGCAATCGTTGAACCGCCGGGTGACGTCACTTCATCTCGTAATTGAGACGGATGCCTGTCTGACTCAAGCACCATTTGAGAAGCTCCAAGCAGGGTCTGAGCTGCCAAGCGTCTAGCTGTTACTGCACTGAGACCATTTTGTACACCAGCTTGAGTCAAGGTGTCGATAATCTCATAGACAAAAGCCGGTCCGCAGCCAGCAATAGCTGTTGCTGCATCTATCAGCTTTTCTGGAATCTTCTGAACTTGTCCAGATTCGACCATCACCTCTTCAAAAAGCAATTCCAATTGAGGATTGCGGGTGGTAAATGTGGTCATTCCCTGACTGATAGCCACTGGGGTATTAGGCATCATACGAACAATCTTTTCAGTTGGCAGATAAGTTGACAATTGCTCAATTGTAACACCAGCAGCCATGGAGACCCAAACAGTGTCAGGATTATGAGCAATAGTTTCTGATAAGTCCTCCAAAATAGGTGCTATAAATTGTGGCTTAATGCCGAGAAAAACTAGATCAGCCTGTTCAATAAGCGTCTCATTAGATAAAATCTCACCACCACAGGCTTTTTGGATCTGTTCGGCCTTGACTTGGTTATGATCACTGAGTAAGAGTTCGTGGACTTCAAGCTTGGCTACTGACTCTGCAATAGCTCCCCCCATGTTGCCCAAACCGATAAAACCAATCTTCATGTCTGTCTCCTATTCTCGAATTTGACCATTACCTGTAATGATGTATTTGTAGGTTGTCATTTCACGCAAGCCCATAGGGCCGCGCGCATGCATTTTCTGCGTTGAAATTCCCAATTCACAACCCAAACCGAACTGTCCGCCATCAGTGAAACGAGTCGATGCATTGACATAGACAGCTGCTGAATCTACCAACTGGGTAAAGTAATCCGCAGCTTTAGTATTCTCTGTCACAATAGCTTCACTGTGCCCCGTCGAATGCTGGGCGATATGCTCTACGGCCTCAGCTACATCAGAAACCACCTTAACAGCCAAAATAAAGTCTAAAAATTCCGTATCAAAGTCATCTACGCCGGCTGGATGAGCGCTGCTTAAATAGGCCAAAGCTTGCTCATCAGCACGCAGCTCTACCTCTCCGGCCAGAGCTTGCTCCAACTTAGGCAGGAAGTCGCTGGCAACAGCCTCATGCACCAAAAGGACCTCCTCAGCATTACAGACTGATGGCCGGCTAGTTTTAGCGTTGACAACGATAGCTACCGCCTTATCCAAATCAGCGTCAGCATCTACATAAACATGGCAAATTCCCGTCCCTGTCTCGATAACTGGCACGGTAGCCTGCTCCACAACAGCCCGAATCAAACCTGCTCCGCCCCGAGGAACTAAGAGATCAATCTTGCCCTTGGCAGTCATTAACTCAGTCGCTGAAGTACGGCTGGTATCCTGAACCAATTCAATCACTTCAGGAGCAATACCCGCCTTTTCCAAACCGGCCTTCAGGGCTAAAACAATCGCATTGGCCGAGCGAAAAGCCTCCTTACCGCCGCGCAAAATGACAGCATTACCGCTTTTGATGGCTAGGGCTGCTGCATCGGAGGTCACATTAGGCCGACTTTCATAAATCATGCCAATCAATCCAAAAGGTAGGGAGCGCTTGACGATCTTCATCCCGTTGGAAGCCATATTTTCTTCCAAAATCAGACCAACTGGGTCAGTCAAAGAGATCAGGGCTCGAATACCTGCAGCCATCTCTTGGATGCGCTTTTCTGTCAACAGCAGGCGGTCTTGCATAACCGGACTGATAGAACCCTGCTGGGCTGCGGCCATATCTGCTTCATTTGCGGCCAAAATAGCTGGTATATGCTCTTCCAAGGCTGCAGCCATGGCCTCAAGCGCCTCGTTTTTCTGGGTCGTACTGGCCAGATTGATAGCCGCTTTATGAGCTAGCAGACTATCTAATAATTCTTGTGTTGATGTCATATTATCCCTTTCTTATAGAGCCACCCAGTCATTGCGGTGAATAAAAACTCCCTTAGCATGCTCTTGAAGCAACAGGTCTCGTAATTCTTGCGAAGACATCTTGGCACGTCCTTTACCAAGCAAATCATGCTGGGGCTGATTGTAGACCTCTACAATATCGCCGACCTCAAAATCACCACTGACCTTGGTAATGCCTGCTGCCAGTAAACTATTCCCATGGTCATCCAAAGCTTCCTTGGCTCCCTTGTCAATCTCTACATAAGCTTCTGTTCGGGCATAGAAAGCCATCCACTGCTCACGTTGGCTCATCCCCGCTTCATCTGCCAAGAAAAGAGTGCCCCGATTAGTCTGACCAACCGCTTGCAGGAGAGCCGTATCTTTCTTAGACGAGCAAATATAAACTGGTACACCGGACTTAGTCGCAATCTGAGCAGCCTGAAGTTTAGTGGTCATACCACCGGTCCCATTGCTACTGCCAGTACCAGCAGCCATTTCAAAGAGATCATCCGTGATGTTGACGACTTTATCAAAATGCTTAGCCTCAGGATTTTTACTAGGATTGTCAGAGTAGAGTCCATCGACATCAGTCAGGATAACCAGAAGATCCGCCTTGACCAAGGAAGCAACCTGAGCTGAGAGCGTATCATTGTCTCCGACCTTAATCTCCTCAATAGCAATGGTATCATTTTCATTAATGATAGGAATAGCCCGCTGACGCAGTAAAACCTGCAGAGCTTGAGAGGCATTCTTATAACGACGATCATCCGCAAAGTCATCCTGAGTCAATAAAATCTGGGCCGCCACAATGCTGTCTTTCATGAGATTTTGAGTGTATTCCTCAATCAAAAGCCCCTGACCGACCGCTGCACTAGCTTGCTTTTCAGCAATTTTTCTGGGACGCTTCTCAAATCCTAGACGCCTAAAGCCCGCTGCGATAGAGCCAGATGTAACAAGAACAATATCATGCCCTTGTTGGTGGAGCTGGGCCAGCTGGTTAGTGATACGGGCTAGTTTAATACGATCCAAATTTCCATTTTTCTGAGTCAGAGAACTTGTTCCAACCTTAAAGACAAATGTTTGTTTTTTCATTATAATGTTTTCCTTCTGCAGCCTATCTCTAGATAAAACTTCTTCTAGATTCCTTTTCATTGCTTCTACTACCTCTGGTAACAGTACAATAAAAGCCAGTCTGTCTCGTTAAATAGGTCATTTTCATAAGATGTTCTAGTATCTTCTATTTATTCTACCATAAAAAGAAGACTGGGCAAAAATTCGTCCAGTCTTCCTAATTTGGAGTAAGCCCTTGACACAAGAGGATACGACCCCAAATTTTCCATTTTTGAATTCTTTCCCTTCCCCTCTTACTCCCTTTACTCTTCTATAATAACCGCAAAATCGTCTGGGGAACGTCTGATATGCGGGTAACCAGATTTCAAAGCTTTCCCCACAGCCAGCATTAAAATAGGTTCCCAATCAGAAGAGAGTTTTAGGTAGTCCTTCATTGCTTCAAAATCCACTCCTCTCATTGGCACACTGTCATAACCATAGGCACGGACAACATGCATGAGGTTCATAGCAAAGAGACCAACATCCAGTCGTAAGCCTTCAACATCCTTATCCTCTGGGTGAAGAGAAAAATACTGACCTATCCGCTCTGAGCGGACAGCTGCCTCCACTTTTGTAACAGTACCTTTTTCCACATGAAAATCTTGCCACCACTCTAAGTCATAGGCCTTTTTATCACCAAATAAGAGAAACACTACGGAGGCTGTCTCAACCTGCGGCTGATTAGCTGATAATTTCCTCAATTCTTTTTGCTTCTCTTTATTTTTAACAACTTAAATTGTCAAATTAAGTTGGACAGTTTCACCTGACTCAGAAAAACATGATAAGGTGTTTGATAATTTAGAGATTTTCTAGGAATCTTGTTTCTCCTATCAGCTATAGCTGATAAAATGGT